>JBBRXW010000092.1:0-7653 GCA_038238295.1 Flavobacteriales bacterium
AAGCTTCGGTAGCGGTCTGCATTACTTTTTCGTAATCGGCAGCCGTTGATGTTTTAACCGAGCCAATTAATTGTCCATCTACCGGTGAATACGATTCTAAGATTTCACCATTGGAGAAATTATTCTGTCCTGTTGAAGTTCCTTCGTTAGTGGCTTTAATGCCAAGTTGTGCACGTGCTTCTTTCATTCCGAATTGTTCGGCGATAGATGTCATTTTTATAGTATCCATGATAATCGTTTAAATTTTTTGCGAAGTTATGACTTTTTTGGATTGGTTGATTTCCCTTTGTATTAATTTGAACTGAAATGCCATAGCCCCGATAGCAGAGGAAATCCTTTTGCGGCGGTATTCGCGCAAAAGATTGCAACGGATAGCGGGATTAGCTCCTGACGGAAATTATTATTTTTCGAATTTCGAATCCGTTTCCATCACAGTGCCACATTTTTTGCATGTTCGTAGATCTTGTGAATTGTAGAAATGGTGGTAGTGTGGGAGAAAGTCTTCTTCGATGTCGTGCAGTTCGAAGTAGACTTCGTAAAGTTTGTGGTTGCAGTTTTCGCAGAACCAGAGCAAGCCGTCTTTGTAGCCTTGTCCGGCTCGTTTTCGTTCGATAACCAATCCGATAGAATTTTCGGAACGTATCGGAGAATGTGGTGTTTTGGCGGGATGCAGATACATATCACCGGCATGTAGGTGCATTTCTTTACGTTCGCCGTTTTCTTGTATGATGACTTTGATGTGGCCTTCGAGTTGGTAAAACAATTCTTCTGTTTCGTTGTAATGGTAATCTTTTCGTGCGTTGGGACCGGCGACAATCATCACGATATAATCTTTGGAATCGACGTAGATATTTTTATTGCCGACAGGCGGTTGGAGCAGGTGTCGATTTTCTTCGATCCATTTATTGAGGTTGAATGGTGGGAGCGTTGCCATAATTGTGGTATTAGAATGCTAAGGTACAGAAAATAAAAAAGGATAGCTTTCACTATCCTTTTAATTTATTTTGCTTCTTTGATCAGGTAAATGTATACCGGAAAGTGATCGCTGAATCCGACTTCAGTTGCTTGATGTCGTAGCGGATATCCTTTGTATTGGCCTATATTTTGAATCATGAAAGGTTTGTTGTAAATGCCCGATTTCCAATAGCGGAACGAGGAATAATCTGTTTTTATCAAGGTCTCAGACACCATAATTTGATCGAAAATATCTCCAGCATCTCGGTAAAATAAGGAGGCATTGCCATCTTTTGCCATTTGTTCGAAAGGATTGTATACCCCGAATTGTTGCACTTCAGATTTTTTAAGTTTGGCTCCAACACCTTCTTTAACACTTTTATTATAGGTCCCGTCATTCAAATCGCCCATGTTGATAATTTTAGCATTGGGGTTGACTTTATAGATTGAGTCCATGATTTTGCGGTCCATTCTTCCTGCTGCTTCCCGAAACGGGCTACTTTTCTTTTCACCACCAGAACGTGAAGGCCAGTGGTTGACAATGACATTGATTTCGTCACCATCGAGAAAGCCGGTTACCAAAAGGATATCTCTTGTATACACGCGATCGCCTTTATCGACTTCAATTTTGTCGGTTTCAGCTTTGTCTTCGGCGGTTTCTTTTTCTTTGTCTTTTATTTTCTCTTTTGATGCGTTAGAGTTTCTGTAAATCATCAACGGAATATTGACATAGCTGGTCGGTTTAAAATGTTTCTTTTGATACAGTAGTGCTACGTCGATCCCTCTTTTGTCTGGAGAATCGAAGTGTACGATGCCATAATCATAGGGTGTCATTTGAGGATCTTTGACCAAATCTTCTAAAACCCCACGGTTTTCGATTTCTGCACCTCCAACCAAAGTTGGCGCATTCGAATTTTCACCTGTACCGATTTGAGCAATCACTCGGGCTAAATTCGTTACTTTTTGGTGGTATTTTTTAGAGGTCCAATTTTGAGATCCATTCGGTAACCATTCATCATCATTATTTGGATTATTAATGGTGTCGAAAAAATTTTCAAAATTATAGAATGCGACGGTATGGATTACAAATTTTTTTTGTTGTGCTTTGGCGTTTCCAATAGTAAGAAGGATCAATAAAAGCGTGAAGCCATTTTTAATTTTCATGTTTATATATATTAATTTCATATCAAGTTTAACACAAACTTGGGTGTAAAAGTAATTAATATTAATTTAATAGGTACATTTGCCTCCGTTAAGAAATAATTTTTCTTAGAAAAGGACGAATTAATTTATTTTATTTATGAAAAAACTTATTATTAGTGCATTATTTGTAATGCAAGTATGTTTTGTTTTTGCACAAACTGCTACAGGGGTAACGTGTAAAGTGGTAGACTCAAAAACTCAAAAACCATTGCAAAACGTTATTGCAACAATTCAAAACAGTAATTTAACTCAAGCCACAGATGCTTCAGGTAAATTTACTTTTAACGATGTTGCTGTCGGAAGTCAATTTTTACAAATTAAAACGCAAGGGTATAAAGACCAATTGCTTCAAATTGAAATCATCAATGGCAAACTGATAGACCTTGGTGTGGTTGTCCTAGAGGAAGATATTACACAGGAGCAACAGAACAGTTTGATTACTATCACAGAAAGTGAATTGGGCGATGAAGGGAATAGTTCTGAAAGCACCACAAGCTTATTACAATCTTCTCGTGATACTTTCTTACAAGCAGCTGCTTACAATTTTGGTCAGGCTCGTTTTAGTGTTAGAGGTATCGATAATGAGTACTCTAACGTAATGATTAATGGTACCTCAATGAATCGTGTTGCAGATGGAAGACCACAATATGGAGACTGGGGTGGATTGAATGATGCTACGCGTAATCAAGAATTTACTAACGGTTCTGCACCTTCGGACTATGTTTTTGGAGGAATAGCCGGAACTCAAGAAATCAATACCCGTGCTTCTATCTACCGTCCGGGAACAAGGCTTTCTTTTTTAAACACCAACACCAATTATAGTTTCAGAGCAATGGCGACTACTGCTTCAGGAATGCAAACTAATGGATGGGCCTACGTTGTTTCCGCGGGAAGACGTTGGGCAGAAGAAGGCTATTTTGACGGTACTACTTATGGTGCTAATTCTCTTTTTGCAAGTGTTGAAAAAAAGATAAGTGACACACATAGTATCAACGTTACAGCTATATATGCTCAAAATAAGCGAGGTAAAAATTCACCAAATACTCAAGAAACTACTGATATTGCAGGAGTGAAATACAATTCCTATTGGGGTTATCAAGATGGTGAAAAAAGAAATTCGAGAGCTAAAAAATCTGAAGAGCCTTTAATAATGTTGACGCATTTTTGGAAAATCACTCCAAAAACAAATTGGAATACGAGTCTTTCTTATCAAACTGGAGAAATTGGTAACAGCCGTTTAGATTATACTAAAGCTAACAATCCTGATCCTACTTATTATAAAAAATTACCAAGTTATTGGACAAATACTTTTGATGGTAATAACAATTATGTTGGAAACGCAGAGCCATATCTTACTTACGCGCAACAAACTAAAGTTGATTTTTTAGCACACCGTCAAATTGATTGGTTGAATGATATATATCGTGTCAACCAAGACCCAAATAACCTTCCAAATGGAAGCAGAATTGTTCTGTATGAAGACCGTAATGATGAAAAAATCGCCATTGCGAATACCAACATCTCTTCTAAATTATCAGATAATATTTTCTTAAATGCTGGGGCTAATTATATGTACTCTACAACTAAGAACTTTAAAAACCTATTGGATCTTTTAGGCGGAACTTATTTTACTGATAAGAGTACTTTCGGATTTGGAACACAGCAAGAATCAGATTTGAATCATCCGTCTAGAAGTGTCGGGGTAAATGAACATTATGGCTACAACTATAATATCTATGCTACGCGTTTAGAAGCTTTCACACAATTTAAGTTTACCTATAAAAAAGTAGATTTCTATCTAGCCGAAACTTTCTCTCGCTCAGGATATCAAAGAGAAGGATTGTACAAAAATGGTTATTATCCTGAAAATTCTTATGGTAAAAGTGAACAAGTACATTTTGACAACTTCGGTTTTAAAGGGGGAATTACTTACAAGATTACAGGTCGTCAGTTTATTGACTTCAATGCAATTTATATGTCGAAAGCTCCTAACACTAAAGATGTGTTTGCTAATGCTCGTGTAAATAATACGATAACTGAGAATATTACAAATGAAACTATTAGAGGTGTTGATTTAAGCTACATTATCAAAGCACCAAAATTTAAAGCACGTTTTACTGGATATTTCTCTGAAACATTAAATTCAACCGACATTAATTTTTATTATGCTGATGGTCTTGGCGGTGGAAGTGCTGCGTTTGTTTCTGAGGTGGTTACCGGAATTAACAGAAAGAACAGAGGTGTTGAAGTTGGTTTAGAATATCAGGTTACCTCTACTATTAAACTTACCGGAGTGGCCGCTTACGGTGATTATACTTACACCAATAATCCTGATGTGAAATTAACGGATGACTCATCCGCTTCTGTAAATCCCTATGGTGCGGCGAATTTTAAAGGGTTAAAACAACCTGGAATGCCTCAACAAGCCTATTCACTTGGTATAGAATACCGTGATCCTAAATTCTGGTGGATTGGTGCTAATGCGAATTATTTGTCAGATAATTACCTCGATGTGTCATCTATTAAAAGAACAGCGAATTATTATAATTACAATGTGGACAACAATTATAGAACTATCGATCAAAGCCTAGCTGATAAATATTTAAGCCAAGAAAAGTTTGATTCTTTCTTTTTGTTTAATTTAGTAGGCGGAAAATCATGGAAAATTAAAAAAAGTACATTAGGTCTTTTTGCTAATATCAATAATGTTTTAGACGTAACCTACAAAACTGGAGGTTTCGAACAATCAAGAGACGCTAATTATACTAGCGATTTTGAAGATCATCAAAGCAATGGTCCTAGTAAATTTGGCCCGAAATACTTCTACGGTTACGGAAGAACCTATATGGTAAACATTTATTTAACCTTTTAAATTAACAGTTATGAAAAATAAAATAACAACTCTTTTTACCTTAGCTATAGCGATCAGCTTGTTTACAGGTTGTGCGGAAAAAGAAATTTATGAAGCTCCAACAGCAGAAGCTTGTGTGAGTCCAGGATTATCAAAAACGAAAGAGGTAGCCGATTTGTATGCTATTGCTACAAATACCACAGCTATTTACCACCATCTGGATGCCAGTGGGAATGAAATCCCTGACTATATTGAAGGATACGTCATTTCTAGTGATGAAGGCGGAAATTTCTTTAAAACCATCTATATTCAACCAACTGACGGTTCAAAAGGTTTTAATCTTTCCGTTGATGTTTATAATGCCTACACTCAAAAATTTGAACCGGGAAAAAAAGTGTTTTTAAAATTGAATGGCTTGGCGTATGCTAACCCGAATAGTTATGCTAGAGGATTAGTTTTTGGAGCGCCGCCAACTGATATTTACGCTGTTGACAGACTTGGTGCTTTGGAATTGAAAAATTATCTTTTTGCATCTTGTGATGTTATTAGTGAAGATGCTATAGTTAAACACTTAACTATATCTCAAGCATTAAATGATACATACTTGAACACTTTGGTTGAAATCAGTGATGTTCAATTTAAAACTGATTGTGCTACATACAGCAAAAAAGATTTTGATACCAGTTTAAAAATTACAAACGGTACTACAACATTAGATGTAAGAACAAGTCACTTTGCAAATTTCGCTGGTACTAACGTGCCTTCTGGTAGAGGAACAATACGAGGCGTATTATCAAAATACAACAACGGTTACCAGATTATTCTTAGAACCGAAAGAGATGTGAAGTTTAATGGCCCGCGAGTTATTGCACCCACACCTGCACTTGGCGGAACCAACCTTCAATATACCGGAACCCTTTTTGAAGATTTTACAAGCTACAATACAACGACAACAGGAGCGGCACTTCCTAAATATATTAACGATGCAACTATTGGAAGTAAGTATTGGGAAGTAGCAACTTTTAGCAATAACAAGTATGCACAGACATCCGCTTTTAACAATGGTTGTACAAAGAACTATTTTATTGTACCAGTAGATTTAACTGCGGCGAATACATTTTCATTTAAAACGCTGGATGGTTATAACGATGGTGTGCCTTTAAAAGTATATTATTCAACTGATTTTGTTCCCGCTAACGGAATAGAAACAGCAACCTTGATCGATATTACTTCTAAATTTACCATTGCAGATGGCAGACCTGCTACAGCTACTGGTTATGCATCGACATTTACTCCAAGTGGTACGTTTAACATCCCCGTTGCGTTGACCGGTAATGGATACTTCATTTTTGAATATGACGGAACTACAGGAAAGACAACAACTATCGAACTCGATGATATTACTATTAATTAAATTTTAGTTTATTTTAAAATAAAAAAGGACGACCAAATGGTTGTCCTTTTTTATTTTAAACTCCAAATTATTATTAGGTAAAAACTATTCTTTTAGTATTAACAGTACTAGATTTTTTACTTTCTTATTGTTCAGAGCAGCATTGGCTTTCTTTATTTCTGGTTTGTTACCCTGATTATCTAACGCGATATTTCATATTATCTATAGCCGTGGTTTACAAGTGTTCCTAATCTGTCTCCCTTATATCGCATGCTGGTGCTTCTCGTAAATTTGAAGATAATTCGCAGAATAATCATCCACTTTTTTACTTTTGAAAGTATTTCACGACTTCTGGTTTGCTAGAATTTGAATACAATAATCCTGGATATGATCTTTTAGTTCTTCGTAAGATTGATTCGCTACGGCTTAGATTCTTAGGATTGTTAGGTCGTAAAGGTTCAATAATTAGCAAAAAAAACCAGGCTTTAAAAAGCCTGGTTTAGTATCATAAAACATTTTTTTATTTCACAATCAAGAATTCTGAACGTCTGTTTAAAGCATGTTGCTCTTCAGTACACCCTTCTTTACAATCTTCCTTAGGTTCCGTTTCTCCCATTCCTTTAGCCGATATTCTACTGGCTGAAATTCCTTTAGAGATTACGTATTGTCTAGTAGATTTAGCTCTTCTGTCGGATAGGTTCATGTTATATACATCGCTTCCTCTATTGTCCGTATGGGCTTTGGCTAAGATGATGAGGTTTTCGTTTTTCTTCATTACCTGAACGAGTTTGTCTAATTCGAATGCACCTTCTTGCGTAATATTACTTTTGTCAAATTCGAAATAGATAGGTTTTAATACGATCTCGGTTTCAGCAATGATTACATCAATAGGCTGTAATGCTGCATCAACTTTGGTTTGCCCGCCTTTGCTACTTTTCGCAACATCAAAAACATTACTTTCATAACCGTCTTTAGATGCTTGTATCGTGAATGCTTTTTCACATTCTACGCGATACATTACTTCTCCTTTATTGTTAGACATTTCCGTAGCGATTACATTTTTCTTGTCATCAACGATGGCAACTTTTGCATTGGATAAAATGGCACCGGTTTTAGCATCGGTAACAATTGTTAAAACATCCAATCCACAAAGTGGTGCTGCACTGAAAATATCGTCGTTACCATTTCTGTTAGTTGAAAAGAATCCTAAGTTTCTTGCCTTGTTAAACGTAAATGAGAAATCATCCTTTTC
>JBBRXW010000093.1:0-7582 GCA_038238295.1 Flavobacteriales bacterium
AAAGATGCCAAGGAAATCATACTTCGTTTGGGGAACTTGGGCATCGATTTGACGATAACTACCAATGGGATTTTGGTTCATGATTTTATTGCTACTTTCAAAGAAGCTGGTATCAAAACCATTAACGTTAGTATCGACAGTTTGGTGAAAGAAAAATTCAATCGGATAACGAGAAGAAATTATTTTGATACCGTTCTTCAAAACATCGATTTATTGCTAGCAGAAAATTTTCAAGTGAAGCTCAACATTGTTATAATCAAAGGTTTTAATGACGATGAAATCATCGATTTTATTAGATGGACCAAAAATAAAAACCTGCAAATTCGCTTTATTGAATTCATGCCTTTTAGTGGCAATGCCTGGGACAAATCGAAGTTAATCAGTTATGCTGAAATTATGGAAAAGGTGCAATTGCATTTTCCAATGGAAAATATTCAACGACTGACTGATGCGCCGAATGACACCGCCAAAAACTTTAGGATTGCATCTTACCATGGAAGTTTTGCTATTATCAGTTCGGTTACTAATCCGTTTTGTAGCACGTGTAACCGTATTCGATTGACGGCGGACGGGAAACTCAAAAACTGTCTATTTTCCAATTCTGAAACATCATTATTAGATGATTTGCGTTCCGGGAAATCCATCCTTCCTTTGATTCATCAAAACCTGTTGTCTAAATTTGCAATGCGTGGTGGAATGGATGATGACCTGAAATTTCAAAACCCGGAGTTGTTTGCAAAAAACCGTAGCATGATTACCATTGGAGGATAAATTTTTATCAAAAGTAAATTTCTAACCCTTTTTTTATTGTAAATTTAAAAACCAAAAGACATTTACCCCGTATATCTTCAAACCAAATCAAGCCTTATGCAGTTGTACCAAAAATTATCTCAGGTTGGTTTCCTCAAGAAGAGCTACGCTTTCAAATTCCTTTTCGTTGCATTCATCGGCATTCACATTCCATTAATTGGAATTTTATTTTTTGTACTCTACGTCGAGAATTCGCTTTCACCAACTTCTATTCTGATTTTTACATTGATATTGACACTTTTGTCTACTGGCATTACGCTATTTATTTTAAAAAAATTAATCAAGCCAATCGAAGTTGCCTCGAAGACATTGGATTCCTACCGACTAAGCCGTGAAATACCTAATCTTCCGCTGAATTTTTATGATGAAGCTGGATTGTTGATGAAAAACATACAGGAATCTATTGAGGAAAACGAAACTTTGATTAAAGACAGGCATGATTTAGTGCATTTAATGTCGCATGATCTCCGGACTTTCACAGGAAATTCTAATAGTTTATCGAAGTTGATTACCGAAGAAAAACCCTCGGAAACCATCAGAGAATATGCCGATTTGATTTACCAGTCGACCACGCAGCAGTTGCATTTTATAGAAAGTTTCATCCAATTGATTAAAGATCAAGAAGATATTTCGAATGCTAAAGCACTGCCAACGTTGATCGATTTGGGTAATGTTCTCACTCCGGTGAAAAAGCAGGTTGCACAGCAATTATCGATGAAGAATATCCATTTGCATGTGTCGCTAGAAGTATATGAGGTGGTACTTAAAATCGATTCCAATTTATTGATCCGAGTTCTTGTGAACCTTATTGATAATGCCATTAAATTTTCTCATTCTGGCAGCACAATCGAGGTGCGAGGCTATTCAGAAAGTAACAAATTGTATTTAACAGTTACCGATGAAGGTCTTGGTTTTGATTCAAAGGACAAGAAAGAACTTTTTGAAAAATTTACCAAAGCAAGCAAACCGGGCACTGCTGCCGAGCCATCTACGGGTATTGGATTGTACTTGTGCAAACGCATTGTAGAAAAGTATAATGGTCAAATTCTCGCGGAAAGCAAAGGTTTGAATCAAGGCGCAATTTTTACAGTCATTTTCGATTTGGGTAAATAATTCGCTCGCTCATTACCAATCCATTAAATTTAGGTTTTCACTACTATCTGAAGAATATTCATTATTTTTGAAAAAAATTGGGTGATTTCTCTCCAGAAGAAGGAATTGTTATAAAGTATTTAAAAATATGTATTATGTCAGTTTTAGAAAAAATGAGTTCTGCTGCTATTATTGAACTTGAAAATAAATATGGCGCCCACAATTATCATCCATTGCCCGTAGTTTTAAGCCGCGGTGAAGGCGTATATGTTTGGGATGTGGAAGGGAAGAAATATTATGATTTTCTTTCGGCTTATTCTGCTGTAAACCAAGGGCATTGCCACCCTCGTATTGTCAATGCAATGATCAATCAAGCACAAACATTGACACTAACTTCACGTGCTTTCTACAACGACCAATTAGGCCCATATGAAGAATATTTGACCAAATATTTTGGATTTGATAAAGTATTACCAATGAATACAGGGGCAGAAGCGGTAGAAACTGCCTTAAAATTGTGTAGAAAATGGGCGTATGAAGTCAAAGGAGTTGCAGAAGATGAGGCTCAAATTATTGTTTGTGATGGTAATTTTCATGGAAGAACAACTACAATTATTTCGTTTTCCAATGATGAAAATGCCCGAAAAAACTTTGGACCATATACCACAGGATTTATAAAAATTCCATACGATGATAGCGATGCTTTAGAAAAAGCGTTGCAATCGTCTAAAAACATTGCTGGATTCTTGGTAGAGCCTATTCAGGGTGAAGCAGGAGTTTACGTGCCACACGATGGTTATTTAACAAAAGCGAAAGCATTGTGTGAAAAGTATAACGCCTTGTTTATAGCTGATGAAGTGCAGACGGGTATTGCTCGTACTGGAAAGTTATTGGCAGTGCACCATGAAAATGTACAGCCGGATATTTTGATTTTGGGCAAAGCAATTTCAGGAGGTGTTTATCCGGTTTCAGCGGTTTTAGCGAACGACCCGATTATGAATGTTATCAAACCGGGTCAGCACGGTTCTACGTTTGGAGGCAACCCGATTGCGGCTGCGGTTGCAATGGCCGCGCTTGAGGTAGTGCGGGATGAAAAATTGGCAGAAAATGCTGAAATATTGGGACAATTGTTCCGTTCTGAATTGACAAAATATATCGAGACATCGACTATAGCGACTTTAGTAAGAGGAAAAGGGTTGCTCAACGCGGTGTTAATCAATGATACCGAAGAAAGCGATACTGCCTGGAATATTTGTATTGCATTACGGGATAATGGTTTGTTGGCAAAACCGACACACGGTAATATTATCCGGTTTGCACCGCCGTTAGTGATGAATGAGGAGCAATTACTCGATTGTGTCTCGATTATCATAAAGACATTAAAGCAGTTTGAAAAATAAATCAAAAATCCTCCAAGTGGAGGATTTTTTTATTGTTCTTCATTTTGTTTAATCTTTTCGATCAGATTCTGCTGGAAATCCTTCATTTCGGCATCAGTATACGTGACTTCAATATAGATGGTGAAGAGTAAATACAATGAACTTAATATAATTCCAATGACCGCAAGCACTTTGCCGGTATTTATGTTGGAATACCCTTCATAGCTCTCTGGATTTTGAATATAAAGTATCGTGTCTTTTTTAGCTAAGATTAAGGCGACGATCCCTAAAATCAATCCAATGACTCCCCAGCAGCAGCAGGTTAGTATTGACAGAATCCCTAAGATAAGTACTGCAGTGGCATTGGGTAATTTTTGTTTTTCCATAGTGAGTTTATATGTGAGTCATTTTGTAAATATAGGAAACAATCATGATGATGGCATTGATAATCGCAAGCGAAACAATCACCTTGTGGTAATTCCTGCTCTTGTCTATAAAATGCAATCCGAGGAATCCAAAAAATAGCAGCGTAGTGTAGATTGCCGGAAATTGATAAAAGGCGTCTGAAAAATTTCCTTTTAAGATCAGAAGTAAGGCTCTTTGTGTTCCACAGCCTAAACACTCCACTCCGAAGATTTTTTTGTTCAAACAAGGAATCATGTATTTCTCTATATCCAAAATGAAATATTTATTCCACAATTTTACAAAAAAAATTCACACTAAAATACCAACTTTGGTAATTTAAAGTTTGCTACTTTTGAAACTACTTAAAATGATTGTATGAAAAAATTACTTATTCCAATAATGATTGTTGCGATCATTGTTGCTTTTTATGAAGAGACAAAACCAGAAAAAAACATTTATATTATCATTGTTGCCGTCGTCATTTTTATGTATGGAATGATGCGGCTCAGTGCTAAAACGCCAAGTAAAAATAAAGAAGAAGAAGAAGATGGAAATATTTAAAATAGGGGATCAGGTTTCGGTGCTTGATGAAGCAGTTAATGGTGTCGTAGTTTCAATCAAAAACAATGAGATTACGATAGAAAGTGACGAAGGATTTACGATGACTTATTTTGTCAATGAATTAATTAAAAATTTTAAAACCAGTACTTTAAGTAAAAATATAGGAAGTTTCAATTCAGATAAAATAAAATTAGATAAAGAAATTCCAAAACCAAGAAGTTTCGTCAAAGACAAGAAAATAAAAGGCGAAATTCCACCTCCTTAATTCGATTTACACATCGAAAAACTAGTCAAAAATTTTAGGGGTATGAATAATTTTGAGATCCTCAACTTGCAATCGGAAACCGCAAAAAGACACATCGAATTCGCGATTAGAAATCGAATTCCTAAAATCGTTTTTATTCACGGTGTTGGTGAAGGGATCTTAAAATCGGAGTTGGATTTTTTGCTAGGGCGTTATGATAACATCTCTTTTCAGGATGCTAATTATCAAAAATACGGTGTAGGGGCTACTGAAGTTTATATCAAACAAAACCTCAAATAATTTTAGTTCGTCAGTAGTGATCCGAATAAAATATCATCGCCGAAATAAAAGCTGCTGTTCCCTTTTTGGAACGTCACCGCTTTCAATCGGATTGTATGAAGGAATCCGGACCCATTCGTCGTTGTAGTCACTTCAATGATACCGCTGACACCAGTAATACCATCTTTGGCAATCCATTCTTCATCAACTTCCGGTGTTGCAGGAAAAACCAACGAACAGAAATAATCGGCACTGGTTGTTGTCAAAGCTGTTTTGAATAAACGATACACCAATTTGTTGCTTGTAGAGGAGATTAATGCTGTTTTTGCAACTCCTAAATTTACTGTAGATAATAAGTTCGCGTCGAAATTTTGTATAAACATTCCCTCAATACCGCCGGGCTGTGCATTATAAACCAATTGATTGGAAGGGCAGATTTGAACATTATCCGGATTGATATTCAGCGGAAGCGAAGTAGGAGTTGTAGAATATTCACCAAAAGTAAAACTCTCATACACCTGATTGCCGCCCGGTTTTGCGAAAACAAGGTTTTTAAAGACAATATTGTGGATGTATTTGATGATTTTCGTTGCGCCGGTTGTGGCATCTGGAGCGGAATAAACGGGTATGGTACTGATTTCAATTGTTCCTGAAGTAGCGGTCCATTCCTCGGTAGCATTCGGTGAAATCGGACTCGGTGTATTGCAGAGACTGGCCTCAGTGACATCTCCGGTATACGTTCTATAAGTAACGCTAGTATTGCCTCCGATTATTTTAATTCGAGGCGAACCGACTGCTGTGGCTTCATTCAAAAAAGCATTTTCTGAGGCAGGAATTTTTAAGAACAACGCCTCTTTGCCATTTATTTTGTAAATTGTTTCGCCACAACTATTGGCTGCAACCGAATCAAAATTAATAGTAGCAATCTTTAAATCGCCGTCATCACATCCGTTCAATACTACGATAAAAACTAATAATCCCAGAATTTTTTTCATGTCAATGCTATTTTTGACAAAAGTAGGATTTTAATTGAGAACCGGCAATCAATTTCATCTGGATTAACACGCAAAATTGCTAACTTTGGCGCCATGAAAAAAGTATATCTCGATAACGCAGCGACCACATCAATTCATCCGGAAGTAATTCAGGAAATGATGAAAGTGATGCAGGAAGACTACGGGAATCCGTCTTCCACGCATAGTTTCGGACGCCAAGCAAAAAGTGTTATCGAGCTTTCGAGAAAATCAATTGCAAAATCGTTGAATATTTCAGCGCAGGAAATCATCTTTACTTCCGGTGGTACCGAATCGAATAATTGGATTCTGAGAAGTGCAGTGACTGCTTTAAAAATCGAAAGGATAATCTCAACAAAAATAGAACATCACGCAGTGTTGCATACGCTTGAAGCTTTGCAGAAAGAATTTCGAATTGCGATAGAGTATGTCGATATTCTTCCGAATGGTGAAGCCGATATTACGCATTTGGTGGCCTTGCTTTCTGATTCTAAAAAGACATTGGTGTCGCTGATGCATGTCAATAATGAAATCGGGACAGTACTCGATTTAGAGTTGGTCGGAAGAATCTGCAAACAACACCAGGCTTATTTCCATTCTGACACTATCCAATCGATTGGGAAAAGTACTTTCGATCTGCAGCAAATTCCAATTGATTTCCTCGTCGCCAGCGCACATAAATTTCACGGGCCGAAAGGAATCGGTTTCGCCTTTATCCGTAAAGGATTGGTGATGCAGCCGATGTTGTACGGCGGTGAACAGGAAAAGGGATTGCGTTCTGGAACCGAATCGATTCACAATATCGTTGGTATGACTAAAGCACTGGAGCTTTCGAATGCACATTTGGAAACTAACCGCAACTACATCATTACTTTAAGATACTATTTGATTGCGAAGCTAGAAGAACATTTCTTGGGCCTTAAAATCAATGGAAACCCGAACGGATTTTATAATATTATCAATATCATGCTGCCATTTTCTGAAGAAAAAACAGCCATGATTTTATTTCAACTCGATATGAAAGGGATTGCAGTTTCGCGTGGCAGCGCTTGCCAATCGGGCAGTAGCAAACCATCGCATGTATTAGCGGAACTTATGGATGAAGAGGATGCAAAGAAACCTTCGTTGCGAATTTCGTTCAGCCATTTCAATACAAAAGAAGACATTGATGAGTTGGTTTCGGTTTTAAAAAGTATTTAATTTTATTTCACTAAAACCAGATACTGCCAAGGTTTCATCTCGAAAACATCTGCACCTTTCAGCGACATTTTTGCTCCCGAAAACAACTCGGTGTAATCGCCTTTTTGGTATTTAGAATTCAATGTTACTGTAACAGGTTTGTCACTATAGTTGACGATATCAATGACCTTGTTACTGTTTTTTGTTCTTGAAAATGAAATAACCTGGTCGAGTTTGTCGTTAAAAATACGAATCATACTACCGCCTTCATTGCCATTCCACAAAGCATGATTGCGATGTTTCAACTCAAAAAGCTTTGTATACATGGCTTCGTACGGCATTTTACTCCAATCAATTTGGTCTTTGTCGAAAAATTTCAGCGATCGGTTCAGGCCGGCCTCCTGTCCGCCATATACTAACGGCATTCCATTAATTGTCCCACATAAAACCATGGAAGCTTCCAATCCGTCACCAAAATTGTAAAACATAGTATGGTTCCAAGAATTCATATCGTGATTATCGGTAAAAAGTAATCGATAGCCATCACGCGGGAATGTACTGACATCATGGGCCATATATTCCACCAGACTTGCAATGCTTTTTTTATCCCGTGTTACCGC
>JBBRXW010000094.1:0-7571 GCA_038238295.1 Flavobacteriales bacterium
GATAACCCAACAACAGTAGCAGCGGGAAATATTACTGTTTCTGGAGTTCCTGAAGGGACTACTTTTTCTGCAACTGTTACTGGTGGTACTTGCAACAGTGGTGTTTCTGTAGTTTCACCTGAATGTAAAGCAGTCAATACGCTTCCTTATAGCGACACTTTCCCATATGCGATTGGAAGCTCTTTAGGAGCGCAACAAAAATGGACCAATGTTAATTCTGGAGATAACATCTTAGCTGTTGGAACTAACTTAACGTACCCTGGAATTACTTCTGCAGATAATGCTGTAGCTTTCACGGGTGCAGGTATCGATTGTTTCTCTCCATTTACTCCTACAACTTCAGGAACAGTATATGCTTCCTTTATTTTTAGTGTGACTGACTTAAGCAACGTTACTGTAGATTTAGCAGATACTTATTTTGCTGGACTTACGGATGCAGCTAAAGGATTTAAAGGGAGATTGTTCGTTAAAAAGAATGCTACACAATATCAAATTGGTTTTGATGCAGCTTCTACAACAACAAACTACGATGCTACTTTGAGAAATGCAGGTGATGTTGTTTTTGTAGTAATAGGTTATGATTTTGGAACCAATACTTTAAATGCTTGGTTGAATCCAAACTTGGGTACCTTCACTGCTAGTACTCCAGCAACATTAACTGCTACACCTGCTACAGCCATTACTGAATTGGGTGGCTTCATTTTAAGACAAGACTCAGATACTAAAACACCTTCAATAACTTTTGATGAATTAAGAGTTTCTACAACCATTCCTGGCTTATTATCTGTAAATCAAAATACTGTAATTGCTGGTTTGAAAGTATATCCAAACCCAGTAACAAACGGAACTTTATTTATCGATACTCACGCAAATGCTGCTAAAAATATCGTTATATACGATGTTTTAGGAAAACAAGTATTCGCTACAACTACTGCTTCAAACGCGATTAATGTAGCGCAATTAAAAGGTGGTGTCTATGTATTGAAAATCACAGAAGAAGGAAAAACAGCTACTACTAAATTAGTAGTTCAATAATCCACTCCTTTTTAGAATTAAAAACTCCAATTGAAAAATTGGAGTTTTTTTATTTCCTTACTTTTGTAAAAAATTATCCTTGATTTCAACTTCCGAAATATTTTCAATTGCCAGCCAAAAACAATTTGAAAAAATTGCACTGAAAGTTTTTCGCTTTCAATACGATAATAATATGGTGTATAACAATTTTTGCCAGCATCTCAAAGTAGAAAAAACTAAAGTAAAATCGTTGCAGCAAATTCCATTTCTTCCGATTCAGTTTTTTAAAAGCCATGAAGTCGTTTCCAATTCCAATTCAATCCAACAAACATTTACCAGCAGCGGCACCACTGGAATAATTACCAGTAAACATTTAGTAACCGATGTTAGTTTATATGAAGAAAGTTATCGTTCCGCATTCTCTCAATTTTATGGCAACATCGAAGACTATACCATGTTAGCGCTGCTTCCATCTTACCTCGAAAGAGAAGGGTCGTCTTTAATTTATATGGTGAAAGACCTCATCGATTTGTCACAAAATCCAGATAGCGGTTTTTATCTTGACAATTACGATGCTTTGATCAACAAACTTATTGCGTTAGATTCCGCTGGAGAAAATGTTATTCTCATCGGTGTTACTTATGCGCTATTAGATTTGATTGAGAAAAAAAACTTCCGCTTGCAGAACACCATAATCATGGAAACCGGTGGTATGAAAGGCAAACGTAAAGAAATGATTCGTGAAGAATTACACCATCAATTATGTGATGGTTTTGGTCTAAAATCGATACATTCTGAATACGGAATGACCGAATTACTATCTCAGGCGTATTCATTGGGAGAAGGAATTTTCGAATGTCCTTCGTGGATGCAGATTCTGATTCGGGATACCGAGGATGCCTTAACCTATATTGATAACGGTAAAACCGGAGGTATTAATGTGATCGATTTGGCGAATATCAATTCCTGTTCGTTTATCGCCACACAGGATTTAGGCAAAAAATATCCCAACAATTCTTTCGAAGTATTGGGACGTTTTGATAATAGTGATATCCGTGGCTGTAATTTAATGGTGTTGTAATTATACCACCCGCAACACAAAATAATTTTTCTTCCCGCGTTGCAATAACACAAACTGATTGTTGATCAAATCTTTCGAAGAAAACACAAATGCTTCGGTCACTTTCTCTTTATTCACCGCAATCGAATTCTCTGCCAATGCTCGTCTTGCTTCGCCATTCGATTTTAAAAATCCTGTTTTTTCATTCAATACAGCAACAATATCGATCCCGTTTTCAATGTCGCTTTTGACAATTTCAGCCTGCGGAACACCATCAAAAACTTCTAAAAATGTAGTGGCATCCAATTCCTTCAAATCCTCTGAAGTCGCATTTCCGAATAAGATATTCGAAGCCTGAATTGCTTTTTTTAATTCTTCTTTAGAATGTACCAAAGTCGTGACTTCTTCTGCCAACTTGCGTTGCAACAATCGCAAATGCGGTTCCGCCTGATGTGCCGCAATCAACGATGTGACCGTATCTTCATCTAAAAACGTAAAGATCTTGATGTATTTCTCCGCATCAACATCTGTAGTATTCAACCAGAATTGATAGAATTTATAGACTGAAGTTTTCTCCGCATCCAACCAAATATTGCCACCTTCTGATTTTCCAAATTTAGAGCCATCGGCTTTGGTAATCAACGGACATGTCATCGCAAATGCTTTCGCCCCTTCGGGATTCATACGGCGCACCAATTCGGTTCCTGTCGTAATATTTCCCCATTGGTCGCTGCCGCCCATTTGCAGCAGGCAGTTGTAATGCTTATGCAAATGATAGAAATCATAACCCTGAATCAATTGGTAAGTAAACTCCGTAAACGACATTCCCTCGCCTTCGCCTGACAATCTCTTTTTGACCGAATCTTTCGCCATCATATAATTAACGGTAATCCTTTTTCCGACTTCGCGTGCAAAATCAATGAAGGTAAATGTCTTCATCCAATCATAATTATTTACCAAAACGGGAGCATTTTTTTCCTTCGAATGGAAATCAATAAATCGCGACAACACTCTTTTGATTCCTTCCACATTATGATTCAATGTCGTTTCATCCAACAGATTTCTTTCATCTGATTTCCCCGAAGGGTCGCCAATCATTCCCGTCGCTCCTCCTACTAATGCTATTGGTTTATGTCCAAATTTGCCCAAATGAACCAACAAAATAATCGGGACTAGACTTCCAATATGCAGCGAATCCGATGTAGGATCAAATCCGATATACGTCGCCGTCATTTCTTTCAGCAATTGTTCTTCGGTTCCGGGCATGATATCGTGAACCAATCCACGCCACTGTAATTCTGCAATAATATTTTTCATCGGTATTTACTTTCGTCAGTCGACAAAGATAGTTTTAATTGTATAATTTGAAAATCGAACAATCTATTTATCTTTACAAAATGGTATTAGTAACAGGAGCAACGGGTTTAGTAGGTTCACACTTAATTTTATACTTGTTAGAAAATAACGAAAGTGTCCGCGCCATTTACCGGGATTCGAATGCCATCGAAAAGACACGATCTATTTTCCAGTTTTATGATAAGGCAAGCCTGTTTAACCACATCGCATGGATCGAAGCCGACATTACCGAAACACCTTCATTAGACAAAGCCTTTCAAAACATTGACTTCGTTTACCACTGTGCCGGTTGCATTTCTTTTGATCCAAACGACGAGAAACTGCTTCGTAAAACCAATATCGAAGGAACCGCCAATATCGTTAACTTCTGTCTGCGTTATTCTATCAAAAAGTTATGCCATGTCAGTTCGATTGCTGCTTTGGGCGATCTAAAACCCGGAGAATTTACCATCACTGAAGCCACGGAATGGAATCCAGAAATGGCACACAGCGATTATGCGATTTCAAAACATGGTGCCGAAATGGAAGTCTGGCGCGGACAGCAGGAAGGGCTGAATGTCGTAATTGTCAATCCAGGAATCATTATTGGTGCTGGATTTTGGCAGACCGGAAGTGGACAACTATTCACCAATATCGCCAACGGATTTCCTTTTTTTACGAAGGGCACAACCGGATTCGTTGCGGTCAATGATGTCAGCAGAGCGATGGTGTCCTTGATGACAAGTGATCGAACTGGTGACCGATTTATTCTCGTTGCCGAAGTAATGTCTTTTGAAAAGTTATTGAAAATAATTGCCAATGCACTACAAGTCAAAACACCTTCTCTATATGCCAAACCCTGGATGACCAATATGTATTGGCGGATCGATTGGTTGTTATCTGCGCTTGGAAGAAAGCGAAAATACAGTAAATTGATGGCACGTGCTTCTCATCAAATGCATGACTATTCGAGTGAAAAAATACGATCAGAAATTGATTTTGAATTTGACGATATCGAAAACATTCTGACCCAAACCGCAAAAGCTTTCTCCAAAAGCGACCTTTATTGAATCTGTGGAGTATCCGCATTTTGGACTGCCGGAGCTGCTGCTGGCGTTATATTACCGTCTTTAAGCAAGGCATCATTTTGTTTCTTCGCGGCTTTTAGCTTTCGGTCGACTTGCTCATACATTTTCTTATAGAGGTCAATCTGCGAAACATAATACTGATTGCTTTGCGTAAACTGTAAGCTATCAATAGCATACTTTTTATAAATGAATTGCTTTGGATTAATCGATTGATTTTCCGGAGAATACGGATTTCTTGATTTGGCTGCCTCGAGTAAAGACAAATCATAGAGAATATTGACCATAACGCCTTCTTCGATTAATTTTTTCGGTTTGGGTATGGCGGCATTATTACATCCCGTAAGGATTATCATGACAGTGCTGAGAAGTACTATTTTTTTCATAGCTGTTTTATCTATTAAAAAGCAATCGTTTGCCGTGACGGGTTTCGCTAAATTTAAAATTATTATAGACCAATTGCCCGTTGACAAAGGTATGCGTAATTCTGGATTGAAAATGTGCTCCTTCAAAAGGCGACCATCCACATTTATAAAGAATATTTTCTTTTGTGACCTCCCAAGCAGCATTCGTACTGACGATTGCCAAATCGGCGTAATAGCCTGGTTTTATATAACCTCTTTTCTCTATTTTAAAAATGATCGCTGGGTTATGCGCGGTTTTTTCGACAATTTTTTCAATCGAAATTTTTCCTTGAAAGTGCGCTTCGAAAAGTGCCGGCAAAGCATGTTGCACCAATGGTCCGCCAGAAGGCGCTTTCAGATACGGTTGCTTTTTTTCTTCGAGCGTATGCGGTGCATGGTCAGTGGCAATTACATCAATGCGGTCGTCGAGCAAGGCATCCCACAGCGCTTGTCTGTCGACAGCTGTTTTCACTGCCGGATTCCATTTGATGAAATTGCCTTTGGTTTCGTAGTCTTGATTGGTAAACCACAGATGATGGATGCAAACTTCAGCGGTAACTTTCTTGTCCTGCAACGGAATTGCATTTGTAAACAATTCCATTTCCTTTGCAGTCGACAAATGAAAAACATGCAATCGAGCTCCCGTTTTCTTTGCTAGGGCAATTGCTTTTGAAGAAGAAATATAACAGGCTTCTGCACTTCGAATCAGATGGTGCGCCGTGACCGGAACATCTTCACCATATTTTGATTTATAGCTTTCTAGATTGTGTTTGATAGTTTGCTCATCTTCACAATGCACGGCAATCAGCATCGGAGTCGATGAGAATATTCTCTCGAGAATCTCGTCATTATCGACTAACATATTTCCGGTAGAGGACCCTAAAAAGATTTTGATTCCGGCGACATTCTTTGGATTGGTTTTTAGAACTTCCTCCAAATTGTCATTGGTGGCGCCCATCATAAAAGAATAATTGGCATACGAATTTGTTGCGGCTATCTGATATTTCTGTTCGAGAATTTCTTGGGTAACTGCATTTGGAATCGTGTTGGGCTGCTCGATAAAGGAAGTGATTCCACCCGCAATCGCCGCCTTCGATTCGGAAGCAATATCGCCTTTATGGGTCAAGCCGGGTTCGCGGAAATGTACCTGGTCATCTATCATTCCGGGAATTAGATAATTCCCTTCGGCATCGATGATTGTGGTGGCTGATGATGGATCGATGTTTTTGGAAATGGCTGCAATATATTCCCCTTCAATCAGGACATCTCCTTCGAAGATACTTCCTTCGTTGACGATTTTGGCATTCCTGATTAAAGTCCTGTTCATTTGTGTTATAGTTGATTAAAGAACTTTTTGATTCGTAATGATATCACACCAAAAACCGCTTCTTTAATGATGGCATTGCTCATCTTAGATTGCCCTTTTGTTCGATCGGTGAAGATTATTGGGACTTCTGTAATTCGGAATTTATTAGCGAAAGCACGGTATTTCATTTCAATCTGAAAGGCATAGCCGATAAACTTTATCTTTTCGACATTGATAGTTTCGAGTACTTCTCTTTTATAGCAAATGAATCCGGCGGTGGCATCATGTATTTTCATTCCGGTAATCAACTTGACATAGACTGACGCGTAATACGACATCAGTACACGGCTCAATGGCCAATTGACAACATTCACACCAGTAACATATCGGGAACCAATCGCTACATCTGCTTTCCCGAAATGGCAGGCATGATAGAGTTTCTCCAAATCAATTGGATTGTGTGAAAAGTCAGCATCCATTTCAAAAATATAATGATAGTTCCGTGATAAAGCCCATTTGAATCCGTGAACGTAAGCTGTTCCTAAACCCGATTTTTTATCTCGTATTTCAAGGAATAACCGGTCCTTGAATTCACTTTGCAAAGCAATGACTTTAGCAGCCGTGTGATCGGGAGAATTGTCATCTACTATCAAAACATCGAATGGCTTGTGCAGCGAAAATACCGCTCTCACGATGCTTTCAATGTTTTCGATTTCGTTATAGGTGGGGATGATTACAATTCCATCATTCATGGCATACAGTTCTAATAGGAAGCAAAAATAAACTTTTTATGGGAGTTGCTTCTTAAGAAAATGATAATTAAGGGTGGTTTTGTTAACAAAAAACAAGAAAATTCATTTCTATTAAAAAAGAATCACGATGACCGGAATATGGTTAATTTTTATAATTTTGCGCTGTGATGATCGAAAACATTTTGCAGCCCCGGATTATTGGCACCCGCGATTGGGCGACGATCGTATTTGTCGTGGCTTTGGTTTTAATTGCTGTTATTAAAACGACTTTTGAAACTAGATTTAATGATTTTATGAAGCTTATCGTTTCAGACAAATACATCAAGATGTACCGCGACAGCAGCTACCTGATTAGTGGTTTTACAATTATTTTATTTTTAGTACAACTGATTTCACTGGCTTTTTTCATTCAATTGATGCTGAGTTATTTTGGAACAGCCGACAAAACAGATGGCATTCTTTTTATCCAGATTTTTACTTTTCTCAGCGTATTCATTCTTTCAAAATTTCTTATCGAAAAAATTATCGGGACTTCTTTTAATATCGAGGAATTTACTGACCAGTTCAATTTGCAGAAAGTGAGCTACCGAACCTACATTGGACTAGTGATTCTAC
>JBBRXW010000095.1:0-7552 GCA_038238295.1 Flavobacteriales bacterium
CCTATAGCTCATTCGGTTAGAGCAACTGACTCATAATCAGTAGGTGCTTGGTTCGATTCCAAGTGGGACCACAATTAAGGCTTACACAATGGAAGACTTTTATTTTCTAGTGTGGAATAATTAGAAATTTTTATCCCGCTTCAAACTAAAGTGCTTTAGTTTACGTTAATATAACTTGTTAAGGTTCAATTTTAATAATAGTTTCGTAATTTGCCCTTCGGTTATAGAATTAAATTATAACAAAAAAAAATTTTGACGGTAAGAATTTTTATTTACTTTTACGACCTATGAAAATTGTCCCAAGTAAAATCCTCATAATAATAGTGCTGTTCAGTGCGCGGGCATTTGCCGCTCCCGGACCACCACCACCCGAAGTACCACCACCTGGTCTTCCTATAGATGGAGGAATCCTATTGCTACTTGCTGTCGCTATAGGGTATGGGATATTTAAGATACATCAATGGAAACAAAATAAAAAAACTCCGGCTTAGGTCGGAGTTTTTTATTTTATTACAATTTTACTTCTGCGAATACAATCTTGAAACATATTTTCCGATGACATCAAACTCGAGATTAATCCTAGATCCCACCTTAAAATCTTTAAAATTAGTATGAGCATAGGTATACGGAATGATCGCAACGCTGAATTCATTCTTCTTTGAGTTGACTACCGTTAGACTGACTCCATTCACGGTTATCGAACCTTTTTCGATGGTCAGGTTGTTTAGTGCGGCATCATATTCAAAAGTAAAATACCAACTGCCATTAGCCGATTCGATGCTTTTGCAGACTGCTGTTTGGTCGATATGCCCCTGAACGATATGTCCGTCGAGACGATCGCCTAGTTTCATGGCGCGTTCCAGATTGATGCTGTCGCCGGTTTTCCAATCGGTCATATTGGTTTTTTCAATGGTTTCGCGAATAGCTGTGACTGTATACTGATTGTCGCTGATGGCAACCACGGTCAGACAAACACCGTTGTGGGCAACACTTTGGTCGACTTTAAGTTCTGAAGTTAATGAACTGTTTACGGTAATTTGCAGATTGTTATCGTCTTTTTTTATTTCCGCTATAACACCAAGTGTTTCTATAATTCCTGTAAACATTCTTGTTTTATTTTATTAGATTTGCACTTCAAAATTAGCAATAAATAACTTGTACAGAGGATGAAAAAAGCAGAAAATATAATTGTTGGGATTTCGATCGGAGATTTAAACGGTATTGGAAGCGAAGTGGTATTGAAGACCTTTGAAGATTCGAGAATGTTAGAATTTTGTACTCCCGTTATTTTTGCAAATGTAAAAGTTTTGTCTTTTGTAAAAAAGACTTTCGAATCGACTTCGGTATTGCACGGTATCGATCATCTGAATCAAATGCTTCCAGGCAAAATCAATGTATTGAATGTTTGGAAAGAAGGATTTGATTTAAATTTTGGAGAAAATGATGAAAATGTGGGCAAATTTGCAATCAAATCATTTACAACCGCTACCCAAGCGTTGAAAGAAGGAATAATAGATGTGCTGGTAACAGCGCCAATCAACAAATATAATATCCAATCCGAGGAATTCAAATTTCCCGGACATACGGATTACCTCGATAAAGAACTGGAAGGCAATGCCTTAATGCTAATGGTGCAAGACAACCTTCGCGTGGGCTTGCTTACCGATCATATTCCGGTCAATGAAGTTGCCAAACACCTGACACGGGAATTGATGATTCAAAAGATAGAAACCGTAAAAAAATCATTGACTCAGGATTTTAGTATCAACAAACCGAAAATTGCTGTCTTGGGACTTAATCCGCACAGCGGGGACAATGGCGTTATTGGAAAAGAAGAACTTGAAATCATGAAACCTGCTATTAAGGAACTTTTCGACAAAGGAACGATGGTATTCGGTCCGTTTCCAGCAGATGGCTTTTTCGGCAGCAATCAATACGAAAAGTATGATGCAGTTATTGCCGCCTATCATGATCAAGGATTGATTCCGTTTAAAACACTGTCTTTCGGCAAAGGCGTTAATTATACAGCAGGATTGAATAAAATAAGAACATCACCGGATCACGGAACGGCTTATGATATTGCCGGAAAAGGATTGGCGGATCACAACTCTTTTAAAGAAGCGGTTTATTTGGCAATTGACATTTTTAATTCGAGAACACAATACTTGGAGATCAGCATCAACCCTATGAAAATAAAGGAAAAACAAGCTGAAAAAAATAATCGCTAAAAAAAATCCTTCAACACTTTTGTTTGTTCAATTATTTTATATCTTTGCGCTCCCGAAACATTCGGACAAATTGTTGTTGAGATGAAGCAGTTAAATGAGTTTTTAATTCCATTCGCAGGATTAAAGTTAGGAAAGCATCAGTTTGAATATCAAATAAATAAAACGTTCTTTGAGGACTTTGGTTTTGATGAATTCGAAAATTCAGATATCAAAGTAAATGTAACTTTAGAAAAGAAAAGCACCTTTATGGAGCTTACTTTCAAACACAAAGGCACCGTCAATGTCCCTTGTGATTTAACAGGCGAACTGTTTGATTTGCCTGTGAAAGGAAAAATTAAAGTCGTCGTTCAGTTTGGTGAGCAATTCAACAATGACAATGAAGAACTCTTAATTATCCCACACGGCGAGCATCAGCTTGATATCAAACAATACATTTATGAAATGATCGTATTGTCTGTTCCGCTCAAGAAAGTACATCCCGGAATTAAAGACGGCACATTAAAAACCCCCGCTCTTGATAAATTGAAAGAATTAGCAGTCAAAAATCAAAAGCAAAGCATAAAAGAAGAAGAAATCGACCCACGTTGGGAACAATTAAAAAAACTATTAACGGATAAATAATATAGTACAATGGCACATCCTAAGAGAAAAATCTCCAAAACAAGAAGAGATAAGAGAAGAACGCATTATAAAGCAACTGTAGCACAAATCGCAACTTGCCCAATTACAGGTGAAGCACATTTATACCACAGAGCTTACTGGCATGAAGGTAAAATGTACTACAGAGGTCAGGTAGTTGTTGATAAATCAACGGTCGCTCTTGCCTAATACATTGTAACAAATGATACATCAACTCTCACTATTGTGGGAGTTTTTTGTTGTTTGTATTTTTAATGAAATAAGGCCTTCTAAAACTAATTTGCGTTAGAATTTTTTGTAATTTCCACCTCTTTATTAAATCCTTTTATTTAATAAAATTAACACAAATCTATGAACACAATCACAGGCGCTATAACTGCTGTCGGAGCCTATGTTCCGGAATATATACTTTCAAACAAGGTACTAGAATCGATGGTAGATACTAACGACGAATGGATTACCAGCCGTACCGGAATTAAAGAAAGACGCATCCTTAAAGGGGAAAAATTAGGCACCTCTTTCCTGTGCATTAAAGCTGCGCAAGACCTCATAAAAAAAAATGGAATTAACCCTGCTGAAATCGATGCCGTGATTGTCGCTACGACCACGCCTGACATGCCAGTTGCCGCGACTTCTGTTTTCGTTGCGACACAAATTGGGGCCGTTAATGCTTTTGCATTCGACATTCAGGCTGCCTGTTCCGGATTTTTATACGGAATGTCTACTGCCGCAGCGTATATCCAATCGGGGCGTTACAAAAAAGTATTGCTGATTGGCGCTGATAAAATGTCCTCAATCATTGATTATACCGACAGAGCAACGTGCATCATTTTTGGTGATGGCGCTGGAGCGGTTCTCTTTGAACCGAATACCGATGGACTTGGTCTTCAGGATGAGTTTTTAAGAAGCGACGGTATTGGTCGCGATTATTTGAAAATTGATGCCGGCGGATCGATTCTTCCTGCTTCAAAAGAAACCGTTGAAAACCGTCAGCATTACGTTTTTCAGGATGGAAAAACTGTTTTCAAATATGCCGTTACCGGTATGGCCGATGTCAGTGAAAAAATAATGCAGAGAAACAACTTGACCAAAGACAACGTCGATTGGTTGATTGCACATCAGGCGAATAAAAGAATCATCGATGCCACTGCCAACAGAATGGAGTTGGACGAAAACAAAGTACTCATCAATATCGAGAAATACGGGAATACAACTTCGGCAACTTTGCCATTACTATTGAATGATTTCGAGCACTTGTTCAAAAAAGGAGATAACCTCATTTTTGCTGCCTTTGGTGGCGGATTTACCTGGGGATCGATCTATTTGAAATGGGCGTACAACAAAAAATAAAACTAAACTAAAAAACAAATAATTATGGATTTAAAAGAAATTCAAAACCTAATCAAATTTGTATCAAATTCAGGAGTTGCTGAAGTAAAATTAGAAACGGGTGATATAAAAATCACTATCAGAACTACCTTAGAAGGAAATTCGCCTGATATCACCTATGTGCAGCAAGCACCTGTGCAGCACGCTTTACCTCAGGCAGCCCCAGCGCAACATTCTGCATCTGCCGCACCAGTCGTACCAGCGCCAGTTGCTGATGAAACTTCAAAATTCATTACTGTAAAATCTCCAATTATCGGAACTTTCTATAGAAAACCATCACCGGATAAACCAATGTTCGTTGAAGTCGGAGCCAACATTTCTAAAGGCGATGTTCTTTGCGTTATCGAAGCGATGAAATTATTCAACGAAATCGAATCAGAAATTTCCGGAAAAATAGTCAAAATCTTAGTAGACGATATGTCTCCTGTAGAATTTGACCAACCATTATTCCTAGTAGATCCATCATAAGTTTTTAAAAATTCCAATCAACAAAAACCAAATTCCAATCATATTGGATTTTGGAAATTGGAATTTGTAATTTTTAATACAATAAAGATGTTTAAAAAAATATTAATTGAAAATAGAGGTGAAATAGCACTTCGTGTAATTCGTACCTGCAGAGAAATGCGAATCAAAACTGTCGCTGTTTATTCTACTGCTGATGCCGAAAGTTTGCACGTAAAATTTGCAGATGAAGCCGTTTGTATCGGCCCGCCACCAAGCAATCTTTCCTATTTGAAAATGTCAAATATTATCGCTGCTGCAGAAATTACCAATGCAGATGCCATTCATCCAGGATATGGTTTTCTTTCTGAAAATGCTAAATTTTCGAAAATTTGCCAAGAACATGGAATAAAATTTATTGGTGCTTCGCCGGAAATGATCGACCGAATGGGAGACAAAGCCTCCGCAAAAGCTACGATGAAAGCTGCCGGAGTTCCCTGTGTTCCGGGTTCTGATGGTCTTTTAGAATCGTACGAACAAGCCAAAAAATTATCCAAAGAAATGGGGTATCCCGTGATGCTAAAGGCAACAGCCGGAGGAGGAGGAAAAGGAATGCGTGCCGTATGGAAAGAAGAAGACTTACTGAAAGCATGGGAAGATGCCCGTCAGGAATCTGCTGCTGCTTTCGGAAATGATGCCATGTATCTTGAGAAATTAATCGAAGAACCACGTCACATCGAAATCCAAGTAGTAGGGGATTCCTATGGAAAAGCTTGCCACCTTTCTGAAAGAGATTGCTCGGTGCAACGCCGTCACCAAAAGTTAACCGAAGAAACGCCATCGCCATTCATGACCGATGAATTGCGCAATAAAATGGGAGAAGCTGCTGTAAAAGCGGCAGAATTCATCAAATATGAAGGCGCCGGAACAGTAGAATTTTTGGTAGACAAACACCGTAATTTCTATTTCATGGAAATGAACACCCGGATTCAAGTGGAGCATCCGATCACCGAACAAGTAATTGATTACGATTTGATTCGGGAACAGATTATGGTAGCGGCTGGAATTCCAATTTCAGGGAAAAATTATTTTCCGAATTTGCATGCAATTGAATGCCGTATAAACGCTGAAGATCCGTATAATGATTTCCGCCCTTCACCAGGAAAAATCACTACGCTTCACGCGCCGGGTGGACATGGAGTCCGTTTAGATACGCACGTTTACGCTGGATATACCATACCACCAAATTATGATTCGATGATTGCCAAATTGATTACGACGGCTCAAACCAGAGAAGAAGCAATCAATAAAATGAAACGGGCTTTGGATGAATTCGTGATTGAAGGAGTAAAAACAACGATCCCATTTCACCGCCAATTGATGGATGAACCGGATTATGTCGCCGGAAATTATACGACGAAATTCATGGAGAGTTTTAAAATGCACGACCCAGAAGAATAGAAAAAAACCTCACGAATCAGTGAGGTTTTTTGTTTTTGATTATAACGTTTCTTCCAGCCATTTGAAAAACTCACTTTGCCAGATAATCGCATTTTGTGGTTTTAAAACCCAGTGATTTTCCTCTGGGAAATAGAGCAACCTGCTTTTGATGCCGCGCAATTGAGCTGCCTGAAATGCTTCCTGCGCTTGGCCAATCGGAACCCTGAAATCTCTTCCGCCTTGTATAATCAGAATCGGTTTGTTCCATTTGTCTACATTATTGATGGGATTGAAAAGAGTATATCCTTTTTGAGCGACTGCATTGTCCTTTTCCCAATACGCACCACCAAATTCCCAATGGTTGAAAAAGATTTCTTCGGTCGTTCCGTACATACTTTGTGTATTGAAAACGCCGTCATGAGCAATAAAAGTCTTGAACCGGTTGTTGTGAATCCCTGCTAAATAATAGACAGAGTAGCCGCCGAAACTTGGACCTACACAACCCAGCCGCTCTTTATCTACATATTTTTCTTTCGCGACATCATCGATAGCAGAAAGATAATCTTGCATTACTTGCCCGCCCCAATCACCACTGATCTGCTCGTTCCAAGCGACGCCATGACCCGCCATTCCGCGACGATTTGGCGCTACAACAATATAGCCGTTGGCAGCCATCAATTGAAAATTCCAACGGAAAGAATACATCTGCGTCAATGGAGCTTGTGGCCCACCCTGACAATATAAAAGGGTCGGATATTTTTTCGTCGGATCAAAATTCGGTGGAAGAATTACCCAAACCAGCATTTTTTTGCCATCGGTGGTCGTTACATAACGGCGCACAGTTTTACTCAACGCCAATGAACTGTAGGCGGCCGTGTTCACATCGGTTAGTTGTTTCCACACTTTTTTCTTTAAATCATAGGAATAAATTTCAGAAGCATGATTCATATCATTTCGAGTGACCAAAGCCAAATCACCTGAGAAACCAATCAAATGATCCGCATCAAAATCACCAGAAGTCACTTGATTTACCGTGATTGCAATTTTAGTTACTCCAGGAAAATTGACTTCAAACAGTTGTTTTGTTCCATCAACAGCGGCTACAAAATAGACTTTCTTTCCGTCTTGGCTCCACATATAACTGTCCACCGTTCCGTCCCAATTGGCAGTTAAGTTGATATTCTTTCCTTTAAAATTGACAAGGATATCATTTTTGTCCGCTTCATAACCTTCGCGTTTCATTTGCAACCAAGTCAAATTTCCTGTTGGAGAAAACTTTGGGGCCATATCATAACCTTGATTGTCTTCGGTTCGATTGGTAGTTTCGCCTGAATCTAAATGGTATTCGTAGATATTCGTGTTGGTTGAAACGGCATACTCCGTTCCCGATTTTTTCTTGCAGACATACAGAA
>JBBRXW010000096.1:0-7449 GCA_038238295.1 Flavobacteriales bacterium
GCTGCTCTTCCAAGAACACCATTTTCGGTAATCACATCCACTTCGATGGTTGGGTTTCCTCTGGAATCGAAAATTTGCCTTGCGTGTATTTTGATGATAATGCTCATGTATTTTGATTTAAGATTTAAAATAGATTTACAAACTTAAGAAATTAAAAAAAGCCGCGTTTAATTATTTGTGGAACTTATAAACGCAATCGTTTTAGTTTGTTATCCTATACCTATATATAAGCACCTATTTTATAATTACCATTAATTATAGAAGATTTAAGCGATATCACACAACAATCAGTGTTGAGCTTTGGTATAGATTTGTATTATAATTAACACATCAATATCATGAAAAATTCTACTATCTTAAACAGCAACAACGGCAATCAAATGTCAGCTCTTTTTTTACTTCTTCTGATCACATTGCTTCCTACTATTATGAAAGCTCAAGAATATCGTAATATCAATGCATATATCGATGATTTTTAAAAAAATGAAATGTTCGTTAAGAAAGCTGTGATGGATTATTCGGTTACTATTGTAGAATCGCAAACAACTACCCGATCAAAAGCCACATTGGGAAAAATTGTAGATAAATTGATTATCATGAATAATATCATGAAAAGTACGGATAAAGGATTTGAAAAAAATACGCTATTGAGAGACAGTTTTATTAAAATGAACGAAAAAACTATAGCTTGTTTACAAAATGGATGTTTAGTTTTAGACGACTATGCGTATCAAAGTACGTTGTCATTCGCTGAAATCAATACAAACATGATTCAAAAAGAAAAAGACATGCTCAGTTATTATCAAGAACTTAAAAACTACGACACCAATAAAAGAGCTTTTGGAGCGCAGTATAATGTGAGTTTCAAAGGTAATGTTGGAAAAAATATATTAGAATACAATGCGAAACAAAACATGTTATTCTATAAAATGAATGTGATGGATCAAAAATTAACTGCACTAATTATCGCTAAAGACAAAGCGGGTATTGCAGAATGCTTCAACTATATTGATGCATTGCGCCAACAATTGATTGCAAAAACCAATCAATACAGAGGTGATTATAAAGACAATTCAATGAACGAGGCCAATGTGAAATACTTTGATTTCATTTCAAGCCAAAAAGCAAAACTCGCTACTTTACTTAACGATTACGTTAATGAATATGCTAATCTTTCTGCCTTAAAAAATTCGACTAAACCGCAAACTCCAGCCTTTATAGCAGAATACAATCAAGAGGTTAAAACGTATAATAACAAAAAGAATTCGTTTTATGCAGCGTCAGATGCTATCCAACTTACCAAAAAAGCTATGTATAACAATTGGTTTGTGACCAACAGCAAGTTTCTGCAAAACAATGGAGAATTTGAAAACATCCATGAAACATATGTGCTTACTAACAATGTAGCCACACGTTAAATAAAATCCTCTAAAGACCATTTTATATTTCTTATAAAATCTTTGATAACGTATTGCTTTGAATAAAACGGTTATTTAGGATGGTAGTTTGGAATGTCTATACATCCTAATTGATATACAACCTAATACATTTCTTAGAATTTAAGTTATCCGTTATTTTAAATAGTTACTTATTTCATTTTAAAAAAAAAAACTTTCATCGACTTCTATTACAATTATGCCGTTTTCTAAATTAATTTATATCCGGAGAAAGGGGTAAACTTTGAAAAACTATTAAAATGAGATCAAATTCTTGCCTACTAAACATTCTACTCCTAGTAATTTTTCTGCAATCAAGTGCGATCCATGCCCAGAACTATAGAAATGCCAAAGCATATATTTCAAATTTTGAAAAAAACGAATCCTACGTTATACAATCTTTAATTGAATATTCCTCTTCTGTAAAATGATGATAAAGATCTTAGAGTTCAAACAACCTTAGAAAGCATTTATAAAAAATTAGAGAATATCAACATGATTATCATTAAAAATGATGTTGGATATTCAAGCGATACCAGTTTAAGAGATGCCTTTTTAAAAATGAACAGCAGGACAATCATGGTTCTAAAAGACAATACCTTAAGTCTGAAAGATTATGAAAGTCAAAAAAAATTAAGTTTTCCTGAGCTGTTTAGTTACTTCGAGACCAAAAATCAAGAAATCGTCAATTACTATTCCTTAATTGTAGACTACACCAACGCAAAACGCAACTTCATCAAAAGAAATAAAGTTACTACGGTTAGATATTTCTTAAAAAAGAACATATTTGACTATGATGCACATCAAAGTTTGATTTTCTTTAAACTTAATGTTTTAGATGCAAAATTATCCGATTTATTATGGACCACTGATGATAAAAATGTGAGCCAATGTGTTTCCTATTTGAATCAAGTTTGCCAACAATCACAAATTGAAATAGACGAATATAAAAAAGTTCACATTGATCAATCACTAAATAGTGCAAATAGCGAGTTGATCACATTTCTATTACAGCAAAATGAATTACTGATTCCGTTATATAAGGATTATGTTCAAACATTAGCGGACTCTCAAAACGGAAAAGAGGCTCTTAATAATGATATTGAGAAAAATAATGAAACGGTTAGACAATTAAATGTTACTAAAAATAAATTCATTGATAGTTTCGTTGCTATACAAAATCAAAAAAAGGCGTTAATTGATCATTGGTTTAAAATTAAGCATGATTTTTTAAAAAATAATTTATAACAAAAAGAATTTCAAAATTGAAATCCTTTTTTTATGCACCTACAAAACTTAATTTTTTGCCAGATTCTCGATAAATAAATCAAACAAATACGAAGAATCATGTGGACCTGGACTGGCTTCCGGATGGTATTGTACGGAGAAACAGTTTTTGTTTTTCATTCGCATTCCGGCCACCGTTTGATCATTGAGATGTACATGGGTTATTTCTAAATCAGAATGGTTTTCTAGTTCTTCTTTATTAACAGCGAAACCGTGATTTTGTGACGTGATTTCTCCTTTTCCGGTAATCAGATTCTTAACGGGATGATTGATGCCACGATGTCCGTTGAACATCTTATATGTTGAAATCCCATTCGCCAAACCGATGATTTGATGCCCGAGGCAAATTCCAAAAAGCGGTTTGTTGTGGGATAAAATATCTTTTGCTACCTGAATGGCGCTGTCTAAAGGTTCGGGGTCGCCAGGTCCGTTGGAAAGAAAATACCCATCGGGATTGAACGCCGCTAAATCTTTGAAAGTCGCATCGTACGGGAACACTTTGATGTAGCAATCGCGTTGGGCGAGGTTGCGTAGAATGTTCCTTTTGATTCCAAGATCTAAAGCAGCGATTTTATATTTGGCGTTTTCGTTGCCGAAGAAATACGGTTTTTGTGTAGAAACTTTTGAAGCCAATTCTAAACCTTTCATATCGGGAACTGTGATGAGTTTACTTTTTAGTTCTTCGATAGAAGTGCCATCGGTGCAGATTGCCGCATTCATAGCGCCATTGTCGCGGATGTAACTGACGAGCGCCCGTGTATCGACATCTGAAATGCAGATCAGGTTTTGTTGGATGAAATAGTTCTCGAGGCTTCCGGCGGCATCTTCACGCGAATAATTGAAACTGAAATTCTTGCAGACCAATCCGGAGATTTTGATCGAATCGGATTCGACTTCGTTAGTATTGACTCCGTAATTCCCGAGGTGTGGGTTGGTGGCAATCATGATTTGACCGTAGTACGATGGATCGGTAAAGATTTCCTGGTAGCCAGTCATTCCGGTGTTGAAACAGACTTCGCCGAAAGTAGTTCCTGAAATTCCGATAGATTTGCCATGAAAAATAGTGCCGTCGCTTAGTAAGAGGAGGGCAGGTTGTCGTTTGGTATAGTTCATTTGGTTGTTGTGTTGTGCAAATCTAATTTATTTTTTTTCTCGCAAAGAAGCAGAGGTCCAAAGGTTTTTAATATTTGTGAACATTCTGAAAAACCGTACTGCCCTAGCCCCGATTGCAGCAAGTATCCTCGCAGAGATACTGTGGAAAGCGGGAAATAGCTCCTGAAAAAAAGACAAAAAAAAAGGACAAACTTTAAAAGTTTATCCTTGATTTTTATTGAATCGTGAGAGTCATTATTCTGCTTTCGCTTCGGTGTCTTCAGCGGCTGGTGCTTCTGGAGCCTCAGCTTTTGGTGTAACTTCTGGAGCAATTTCGGCAACCGGAGTTTCTTCGACCGCGGCAACTGGAGTTTCTTCCACTTGTGCTTCAGCGATAGGCGCTTCTTCGATTTTTGCTTCTGGAGCTTCAGCAACTGGAGCGGCTTTAGGAGCAGCTGGAGCTGTAGTAGCACCTTTAGCTTTTCCACCACGACGGCTTTTTGCTTTTTTCTCTTCTTTTTTACCACCGTTGTATAGTTCGTTGAAATCTACTAGTTCGATCATCGCCATATCCGCGTTATCTCCCAAACGATTTCCAACTTTGATGATACGGGTGTAACCCCCTGGACGATCTCCTACTTTAGCAGCGACATCTCTAAACAAGTCCGTTACGGCATATTTGCTACGCAAGTAAGAAAAACAGATACGACGGTTGTGTGTGGTATCTTCTTTTGATTTTGTAATCAGCGGCTCAACGAATTGTTTTAACGCTTTAGCTTTAGCAACAGTGGTATTGATACGTTTGTGCTCGATTAGAGAACAAGCCATATTCGCCAGCATAGCTGCTCTGTGACCTTTCTGTCTGCTTAAGTGATTGAATTTTTTTCCGTGTCTCATGACGTGTTTTTTAAATCTTCATCTTGCTTCGATCCTCTTTGGAGCGCAAAATATGAAGTTATTTATTCTTTATCTAATTTGTATTTGGCTAAGTCCATTCCGAAGGTTAAGTTCTTCACAGCGACTAATTCGTCTAATTCTGTCAAAGATTTTTTACCGAAGTTCCGGAACTTCATTAAGTCATTTTTGTTGAAAGACACTAAGTCTCCAAGGGTATCAACTTCAGCAGCTTTCAAACAGTTTAGTGCGCGTACGGAAAGATCCATATCGACTAATTTTGTTTTAAGCAATTGTCTCATGTGCAATGACTCTTCATCATACGATTCGGTTTGCGCGATCTCGTCTGCTTCGAGAGTGATTCTTTCGTCAGAGAACAACATGAAGTGGTGGATTAATACTTTTGCAGCTTCCGTTAAAGCATCTTTTGGATTGATAGAACCATCAGTTTTGATTTCAAAAACTAATTTCTCATAATCTGTTTTTTGCTCTACACGGAAATTTTCGATGGCATATTTTACGTTTTTGATTGGCGTAAAAATTGAATCTGTGAAAATAGTTCCGATCGCTGCGTTTTGTTTTTTATTGTCTTCTGCTGGAACATACCCACGCCCTTTTTCGATAGTTAATTCGAAATTGAGTTTGATTTTGCTGTCCAAGTTGCAGATCACCAATTCCGGGTTCAAAACTTGAAAACCTGAAATAAATTTTTGGAAATCACCCGCAGTGAGTTGGTCTTTACCTGTAACAGAAATTGTCACCGATTCGTTATCTACGTCTTCGATTTGACGCTTAAAACGTACTTGTTTTAAGTTCAAAATGATTTCTGTAACGTCTTCCACAACTCCTGAAATAGTAGAAAATTCGTGGTCTACACCTTCAATTCTAACAGAGGTAATTGCATATCCCTCTAAAGCGGAAAGCATCACTCTTCTAAGGGCATTACCAACGGTCAATCCGTAACCTGGTTCTAAAGGACGAAATTCGAATTTCCCTTCAAAATCGGTTGAATCGATCATGATAACTTTATCGGGCTTCTGAAAATTAAATATTGCCATAATTTCGACTAAGTCAATTATTATTTGTTGTACAATTCGACGATTAACTGCTCTTTAATATTTTCTGGAATTTGCAATCTTGCAGGTACAGATACAAAAACACCTTCTTTGGTATCGTTGTTCCAAGTAATCCATTCATATACATGAGAAGAATTAGATAAAGAACGTTCGATAGCTTCTACTGATTTTGATTTTTCACGAACCGCCACTTTATCACCTGGTTTCAAGTGGTATGAAGGAATGTTTACATTCTCTCCGTTTACGGTAATGTGTCTGTGAGAAACGATTTGACGAGCAGCTCTTCTAGAAGAGGCGATACCCATTCTGAATACTACGTTGTCTAATCTTGCTTCGCATAGTTGCAATAGGATTTCACCTGTTACTCCTTTAGATGCTGCGGCTTTTTCAAATAGGTTACGGAATTGTTTTTCAAGAATTCCATAAGAGTATTTCGCTTTTTGCTTTTCCATTAACTGGACTGCATATTCCGATTTTTTACCTCTTTTTTTAGCCATCCCGTGTTGTCCGGGTGGGTAATTTCTTTTATCGAAAGATTTGTCATCTCCGAAAATCGCTTCACCAAATTTACGAGCGATTCTTGTACTTGGACCAGTATATCTTGCCATTTTAAATTGTTTAAGACAGGGATTATGAATTCAGGTCTTATCCTTCGATAATCACTATTCTGTCTAGGTTATACTATAAATTTTGAGTATTAAACTCTACGTCTTTTAGGAGGACGACATCCATTGTGTGGCATTGGAGTAACGTCGATAATTTCGGTTACTTCTACTCCGCTATTATGCAAAGAACGAATCGCAGACTCGCGCCCGTTTCCTGGTCCTTTTACATATACTTTTACTTTTTTAAGTCCAGCTTCCATCGCTACTTTACTACAATCTTCTGCTGCCATCTGAGCTGCGTACGGAGTATTCTTTTTAGAACCTCTGAAACCCATTTTACCTGCTGAAGACCAAGCAATCACTTCTCCTTTTTTATTGGTCAAAGAGATGATGATGTTGTTGAAAGTGGCACTAATATGAGCTTCACCCGTTGATTCAACGATAACTTTACGTTTTTTTGTTGTTGCTTTAGCCATATTACTTATTATTTAGTTGCTTTTTTCTTGTTCGCAACAGTTTTTCTTTTTCCTTTTCTTGTTCTAGAGTTGTTCTTAGTTCTTTGTCCTCTTAACGGAAGACCAGATCTGTGACGGATTCCTCTGTAACATCCGATATCCATTAAACGTTTGATGTTTAATGAAACTTCTGAACGCAATTCACCTTCAATTTTGTAGAATGAAACGGCCTCACGAATTGCTCCGATCTGCTCATCATTCCACTCTTGAACTTTAATGTCTTCGCTCACATTGGCTTTTGCCAATACTTCAGTTGCTCTGCTTCTACCTACTCCGAAGATGTACGTTAAAGCGATCACTCCTCTTTTGTTTTTTGGGATGTCTACCCCTGCTATTCTTGCCATAACTATCCTTGTCTTTGTTTAAATCTAGGATTCTTTTTGTTGATTACGTATAATCTGCCTTTTCTTCGTACAATCTTGCACTCGGCACTTCTTTTTTTAACTGATGCTCTTACTTTCATCTGATGCTATTTAATTGTTTTTTAAAGGACAGATGGAATTCGCATGAATGCTCATTTCATTGTATATCCTTAATATCTATA
>JBBRXW010000097.1:0-7404 GCA_038238295.1 Flavobacteriales bacterium
CTTGATGGATATGTTCTGGTTTTCTTCAACGCCACGGCATCAGGAACTGGAACGCTAAGTTATTTGGCCGTCGATTTGGATAGTTATTTGACGGACGTGAATGGGATCATTCATTTTGGAAATCCTTTGGTTTCTCCAACTCCGGCTATTGTAATTGGGAATGGAATCATCCAGAACGGACCGGATGCAGTAGCTTTATACCAAGGAAACGCTACTGATTTTCCGACGAATACTGCGGCTACCACGACCGGATTAATCGACGCTTTAGCGTATTCTAATAGTGCAACGGTGCAGCCAACGGCTTTGATGACAATTTTTGGACTCACAACCTCCGTGAATGAAAATGTGAATTCAGCGGCTGCAACTGAATCCATTCAAAGAAAAACTGATGGTACATATGAAGTAAAAACACCTACACCGGGAATGAATAATGATGGTTCCGGAACGCCATTAACGTATTTAAGCCTTGATGCTCATACTTCAGTCACCACAGAAGGAAACTTTCTCGATATTACATTCACTTCAACCCAACCTATAACCGGAAGCAACCTGAACATTAGTTTTTCACTAAATAATGGAAGTTTCAACAGCAATGATTTTACCGGTGCGACCAATGTGACTATCCCAGTCGGCTTTACTACCGGAACCACTACGATTAATATCTTGAATGATGGTATAAATGAAGGCGACGAGGAAATGAAAATCTCGGCATTTGGTATTCCATCTAATTATAGCTTGTATAATAATAATGTTATTGTCAGGATTAACGACATCAATTTTACGACTTTGCCTTTCGGTACACCAGCAAATCCAACACACGGGAATGTTGCGAGTACGGTGCCCGTCGGATATTACAATTCTTTGGAAGGTTTGGCTGGGCCAGCATTGAAACAGGCCATTCAGGACATTATCGCAAACCCTGCAGTAGTGCGTGCGCACAGTTATGGAGATGTCATTACCATCTTGAAAAAGGCCGATCAAAATCCACAGAATAGCAATCAGGTATGGTTGATTTATACGGAACAACCGCGTTCTAAAATCGATTACCAAACCGGCAGCAGCATCGTAGGCAAATGGAACCGCGAGCACATCTACTGCCAATCGAGAGGAAATTACGGTGATTTATACAATACGAATCCAGACGGTATCAATGTTTGGGCAGCTTCAGGTCCGGATGATATTGGAGCCGGATTGTCTGATGCGCATCATTTGAGAGCGGTTGATGGTCAGGAAAATTCTTCGCGCAACAACAGAAATTACGGTGTCGATTATAACGGACCTGCTTCGAACCCGACAGACTCCTGGAAAGGGGATGTGTCGCGTGCGTTGTTTTATATGGCGGTACGTTACAATGGTTTAAATATTGTCAATGGCAACCCTATCGATGGAACAATCGGACAGATTGGTGATTTGGCAACAATTTTAAATTGGAACCATCTTGATACTGCTGATGATTTCGAAATGAACCGCAACAATTATATTTATACTTGGCAGATGAATAGGAATCCGTTTATCGATTATCCTTTATTAGCGGATTATATTTGGGGCATCCACACCGGCGAAGTTTGGCACGCCAGTTTATCGACACAGCAGTTCGACAGTTTGCAGGTAGCCATATATCCGAATCCAGCGCAGGATTATATTATGGTGTCAGGTATTCCTACGGGTGTAGTAGAGATTTTTTCGATGTCGGGCGCGAAATTATACAATGCCTCTTTTACCAATGAAACCCACATTCCAATTGATTTGCAGGCTGGAATTTATTTTGCAAAAATCACTTCAGATAACACTTCAACGATAAAAAAATTGATGGTGCGTTAACACGGTCCGTTATAAAAATAAAAAGTGGTATACAATAGTTTTAGTATACCACTTTTTTATTTTCAAATAAAGCAAGAGCGGAAATTATTGAACTTTCTTAGGACGAAAATAGTAGTAAACGCTTTCAGAAAATAGTTTCATGCCGCAAATAAGTAATAGTCAAATTTAATTTTTGGACGGCTTTGGGCAGTTACATGATTTCTCATTTATTTTATATAACTATAATTCCATCATTACCATCGCATTTTTAATCCCCGCAGCACTGGCGGTATTATTGAAATAGAGATACACTTCCTCCCAACCTTTTTGGAGCGCTTCCTTATAAATATGCTGCAACTCCACATCCGTATATTCCGAATAGAATAGTTTTGGTCGACCATGAAGACGGATATAACCAACAGTATTCGTTTTTACTAACTCTTCGGGCAGTTTCGGATAACTTGGACAGCAAAAAGTAACATGGTGTTCCGATAGGATTTTATAGACTTCAGGAATCCACCAACTTACGTTACGGAATTCAATGACATTTTTAAAATCAGGATTTAGACAACTTAGAATGCGTATGAGTTTTTCCGGAGAGTAATCAAAGCTTGGCGGTAATTGGAATAGGATACAAGCTAATTTCTCTTTGAGTCCATTTTTACAAATGGAATAAAAGTCATCCACAATTTCGTTACAATCAATAAATTTTTTAAGATGGGTAATCTTCTTTGGTGCTTTCACTGAAAACTGAAATCCATCGGGTGTTTTAGCATACCATGCTGAAAGACTTTCAATTGTTGGCGGCCGATAAAAAGAACCATTAATTTCATACGTAGTAAAATGCTCGCAATAATATGCAAACCACTTGCTGCTCGGTAACGTTTCAGGATAGAAAATTTCTTTCCAGTAGCTATTATTAAACGCGGAACAGCCAATATGGAACACTACTTTTTTCATCAAAATTATTTTTGAATGATAAAATTCCGAAATTTAAACCGGGAAGTATTATATTATTCTCGCTATAAATTGCAATATTGGAAGTAGGGTTATAAAATGTTGAAATTTTTGAAGGAAGTTATATAACGGTTGCTCAGCCTATAAAATTAACTTTGTAGCTGTCAACTAATAATCCTTTTTCAATGAAAAATACTAAGATTAAATCCGTCAATTCCTTTGAAAAATTCGCCTCACATGTTTCGAAAGCAACTGGCAGCACAACAGCTTTTTGTACTGCTTTCCTAATCGTGATAGTGTGGGCAGTATCTGGACCATTCTTTAACTTTTCTGAAACTTGGCAGTTGGTCATCAACACAGGAACGACCATAATTACATTTTTGATGGTGTTTTTAATCCAGAAAGCACAGAATAAAGATTCGCTGGCGATTCAATTAAAACTAAATGAACTGATTGCTTCCTACGAATTTTCGAGTAATCGTTTGGTCGACATTGAAAGCATGAGCGAAGACGAAATGATAATCGTGCAGAAATATTATCAGCACTTGAGTAAACTGTCTACCAAAGAAGAAAGTTTGCTGACTTCCCATTCGATTGACGAAGCAGAACAACAGCAACAAGCAAAAAATACGGCTCAAAGGAGTAAAGACATTACGGATAAAAAAAATGTCGAACAGCAAAAAAAGAAAGCTATCAAGGATAAGAAATAAGAGGGTCTATTTCCCGATACAAAAGTTGGCAAAGATATTTCCAAGCAGTTCATCATTAGTAACTTGGCCGGTTATCAATCCGAAATGATATAAGGCTTCTTTGATATCAATTGCCATTAAGTCGCTCGAAAGTTGCGTTTCTATACCGTGTTTCACTTTCTGAATTTCATCCAAAGCTTTTAATAAAGAATCATAGTGCCGCGTATTAGTGACAATCGTTTCATTATTCCGCAACGCGCCAGTGTTGACAAAGGATAACAATTGGTTTTTCAGTTCCTCGATTCCGGTCTTTTGTTTTGCTGAAATGAAAATGGTATGCCGTGTTCCGTTTTCAGTTGGTAGTTTTTGTTGGATGGCAGTGATGATTTCAGCAGAAAGCAAATCGCTCTTATTGACAAGTACTAGAATAGGTTTCTGCGGATACTGATTTTGTGTTTTACCAATTTCTGTAATCAGGTTTTCAATGGTACTGTTGATAGACAACTGAAATCCATCAACTAGAAACAACAACACTTGCGCTTGTTCTATTTTCTCAAATGTTTTTTGGATTCCAATACGCTCCACGACATCTTTCGTTTCACGGATTCCGGCAGTATCAATAAATCGAAAGCCAATGCCGCCAATTACCAGTTCATCTTCTATCGTATCGCGTGTCGTTCCGGCAATTTCAGAAACTATCGCGCGTTCTTCATTCAAAAGGGCATTCAGCAAGGTAGATTTCCCGACGTTGGGTTCCCCTACAATCGCGACAGGAATTCCGTTCTTGATGACATTCCCGACAGCAAACGAATCGATCAGGCGTTTGAGTACCAATTCGATACGCTGTATCAATGCCTTAAATTGCGATCGATCGGCAAATTCAACATCTTCTTCGGCAAAATCTAATTCGAGTTCAATAAGGGAAGCAAAATTCAACAGCTCCGCTCTCAATTGCGCAATTTCATTCGAAAATCCACCCCGCATCTGCTGCATCGCAATTTGATGTGCCGCTTCGTTATCGGAGGATATCAAATCGGCGACTGCTTCGGCCTGCGACAAGTCTAATTTTCCGTTAAGGAAAGCGCGTAACGTAAATTCACCTGGATTTGCCATTCGACATCCTTTGCGAAGCAATAATTGAATAATTTGCTGCTGGATATACGTGGAACCGTGGCATGAAATCTCAATCGTATTTTCACCCGTATACGAGTTAGTGCCTTTGAAAATAGAAAGAAGTACTTCGTCCAACGTCTTTTTATCGTCAACAATATGGCCAAGATGCAGTGTATGTGTTTTTTGTTTGGTCAGGTCTTTTCCACGAACCGATTGAAAAATGGCATTGGCAATTGTAATCGCGTTTTCGCCTGAAATCCGGATGACAGCAATCGCTCCCGCTCCGGATGGTGTAGCTAAGGCGACGATTGTATCTTGTGGAATCATAAATTTTTTTCTGCAAAAGTAATTAAAATTGATGGTGATTCCGATTTTTTTGCACCCGTTAAAACAACAACATAAAGGGATAATTATGATACGGATTGTTTTGACTGTTGCGTAACTTTAGGTGCACTTTCAAACCATTGTTATGAAAAAAATACTGTTCCCTACTGATTTTTCTGAGATTTCGAAGAACGCCTATTTGTTTGCGCTGCATTTGGCGAAAAGTATCAATGCTGAGATTATTACGCTGCATACGTACGATTTTCCTCAGGTAAACTATATGGATGTGCCAATTTTTCTGCCTGATATCTACGAAGTGACCGAATTATGTAACTTTAAAAATTATGAAGGGCACATTCCGGCATTGCGATCTATAGCGGCGAAGCATCATTTGGAACATATTAAAGTCAGTAATGTTTTGGAAAGCGGTGACTTAATCGAATGTATCCTGAAGATTTCCAAAAACGAAAAAATCGATTATATCGTGATGGGAACACAAGGCGCTTCTGGAATGACGGCGAATTTTTTGGGATCAGTTACCGAAAAAGTCATCAATGAAACCCAAGCGGTGGTGTTAGCAATTCCGGAAAATTGCGAGTATAAACCGATTAAAAGGGTACTATTCGTGACCGATTATAAAACGGAAGAAATTGAAATGCTTAAAAAAACGTTGGTGCTTGCCAAGATATTCGGTTCCCATGTCGATTGTCTCTATGTAAAACCATCACAACATTTTGTTGCTGGTGTCATTATGGAAGATTGGGAAAAATTATTTCACAAACAACAGGTGACTTTCCATAATCTTACTGGTTCAGATGCAGAAGGAACGATTTTAGAATTTATAGAGAAACACAACATCGATATGCTGGCAATGACAACGCATCACCATACTTTTTTTGAACGTATTTTTCAGGTCAGCCTTTCAAAAAAACTGGCGTTTCATGTTAAAATTCCTATCCTTGCGTTACACGTTGCTCCATAAAAAAACCGCAATTTCAATAAGAAGTTGCGGTTTCGGTATAAAAGGTTGATTGAATTTAATTGTTTAGCATTACTGGCATGACCAACATCGTTACGGTTTCGCCATCTTCGAGTCCGTCAACAGGCGTCAAGATTCCAGCACGGTTCGGTAACGACATCTCCAGCATGATCATATCGGACTGCAAGTTGGTCAGCATTTCAGTAAGGAAACGCGAATTAAATCCGATTTGCATATCATCGCCTTGATAATCACAGGTCAATCTTTCTTCTGCTTTGTTCGAGTAATCGATGTCTTCTGCTGAAATATTCAATTCTGCTCCGGCAATTTTTAATCGGATTTGATGCGTGGTTTTGTTAGAGAAAATTGCTACACGACGCACTGAATTCAAAAACTGTGTTCTGTCGATCATCAATTTGTTTGGATTCTCTTTTGGAATAACCGCTTCGTAATTCGGATATTTCCCGTCAATCAATCGGCACATCAGAATGTAATTGTCGAAAGAAAACGTCGCATTAGAATCGTTGTATTCTATTTTAATTTCAGCATCGGAAGTTCCTAAAATGCTTTTCAAAATGTTTAATGGTTTTTTAGGCATAATAAAATCGGCTACCTGCGACGCTTTCACGTCAGTGCGGGCATATTTCACCAATTTATGTGCATCCGTCGCAACAAACGTCAGGCCTTCCGGAGAAAACTGGAAAAATACGCCAGACATTACCGGGCGCAAATCGTCGTTTCCTGCAGCAAAAATGGTTTTGCTTACCGCAGTAGCCAACACATCCGCCGGTACTAAAGTCGTAGATGGATTGTCTAAATTTACAGATTTAGGAAACTCTTCTCCCGGGGCATATGCCAACGCATATTTCCCTGAATTGGAACTAATCTCGATCGTACTGTTTTCTTCTACCGTAAATGTCAATGGCTGTTCTGGAAAGGTTTTCAAGATTTCCAGCAATAGTTTCGCAGGCACGGCGACGCTTCCTTTACTGGTCGAATCGATTTCTAAGGTTGCTGACATCGTCGTTTCTAAATCAGAAGCGGAAACAGTTAAGGTTTTGCTGTCCAATTCGAATAAGAAATTATCTAAAATGGGTAAGGTGTTGCTGCTGTTGATGACGCTTCCTAAGACTTGCAATTGTTTTAATAAGTACGAACTTGATACTATAAATTTCATTTTTCTTTTGCTTTTTTTTAGCGTATGTTTTCCCTGAATCTACAAGGCATACATTTTACAAATATATCTTAAACTACCAAATATCAAAAAGAATTTTATTAACATTATCCACCGTATTTTCTTTTGCGTAGAAAGGTGAAAAAGAATCCGAAAACCGCCAGTAGCACTATTGGAAGTCCGACAGTTATCACCTGTGTTTGGGTATAGTTGCTGTAAACCTTTTCTTGGTCGAGCAACGGCAGATTGACTTCCTTGCTACGAATGTTAATAAGTCCAGTATCGTCGAGTAAATAATTGACGCAGTTAATCATAAATTCTTTGTTGCCATAGAGTTTATTGGTCCATTTGTCATAGCCCAACTCCAA
>JBBRXW010000098.1:0-7226 GCA_038238295.1 Flavobacteriales bacterium
GGCGATACATCGGCGTTGGTTTTGAAAAATCGACTGAAGTAATGCTCATCGTCATAACCCAAATCATACGCAATTTCCTTTACCGCTTTGTTCGTGAGATAGAGCTCGCGCTTGGCTTCGATGATGATTCTTTCCGATATCATATCGGTCAATGTTTTATCGAAGTGGGTTTTGGTAAGTTTCGCCAATGCCTTCGCTGAAATGTTGAGCAAGTCGGCGTAATTGCTCGGGGCATGCTTGGTTTTAAAATTTTCCTCAATCGCATCCTTTAAGTTCTGTAGAATAAAAGGTTCTTTGGTATCTTTTATTTTATCGGTCATTTCCTGCAACTGCTCGGTTTTTAATCGAGAAGCAGTAATCAAAAATATTTTGAGATACGAGACCAGCAAATCATATTGCGCTATTCCAGAATTTTGCATTTCACTTTTCATCTGATCGATGACCATTTTGAAAGTAGCTTCTGCGCTTTCACTAATCTGTGAAAACGGCGGTTGGTAAATGTTATTAAACAAAACACCATTGCACGATACTTCTTTTTGGTGCATGTGGATGCAATAAAAATCAGGGTGGAAATGAAGCGCAATGCCTTCGATATGCTCGGTTGTGCAAACCATAAACGGTTGGTACGGCGAGAATGCCAACAGCGAATTGGCTTCGAATTGATGCTCCGCGAAATCCGCTTTTACTTTGCCTTTTCCTTTTTGAATCCAAATTAGCGAATAATAATTGTTGCGTTGTAAGTGATCGAAATGGTTGTTGTCATTGAAATGAAACAGCTTGAAAGCCAGGTTTCCGTTTTGTGGATTGGTAATCGTGAACGTGTTGGAAGGTGTCATAAGGTTGCTTATAAAATCCGGTCTTTTTCTTCAATTTCTATATCGTTGATGCTGGCAAACCGCTTTTGCATATAGCCGTTTGCGTCAAACTCCCATAACTCATTGCCATAGCTGCGGAACCATTGTCCGGAATCATCTTGCCATTCGTATTGAAATTGCACTGCCATCCGATTTTCGCGAAAACCCCACAATTCTTTTTTGAGTTTGTAATGGTGTTCCTTTTTCCATTTTCGGATGAGGAATTCTTTGACTTGTTCGCGGCCTTTAATAAACTCAGTTCTGTTACGCCATTCGGTATCAATCGTGTAGGCAAGCGCTACTTTTTCGGGATCTTTCGAATTCCAGGCGTCTTCGGCGGCTTGCACTTTTTGAAGTGCTTTTTCCATTGTAAATGGCGGTAGCGGATGTCTTGGAGTTTCCATAATTGAATTTAAAATATAAAGGTAGTTATGAAAATCGACATAACTACCTTTCTGTTTTTGAGATTTTTATAATGCAGCAACTTCAGGAAAATCTATTGTTGTTTTTGCAGTATTATTGAAATAATTGGTAAAAACATTCAAAGCAACATGTGCTATTATTTCTGCAATCTCCGCTTCTGTTATTCCAGTATTTTTAGCGGCATCAATATCGACATCATTTACCAAACCACCTTTACTGACTAGTATTTTTGAAAACTGCAAGATAGCAGTAGTTTTGGCATCATTGCTTTTTCCAGAGCGAGCCGCTTCCAAACTATCCGTATCAATTTTTACTAAATTTTCACCGATATAACTATGGGCGGCCAAACAATAATCACAAGTATTACTTTCGGCAACGGCTAAAGCGATCAGCTCACCGGTTTTGGCACTCAATACGCCATGACTTAAGGCACCACTAAAGTTAAGATATCCTTCTAATACGGCCGTTGAATTTCCCATCGTGCGCATCATGTTGGGCACCATGCCTAATTTGCCTTCTATGGCATTGAACAATTCCTTTGTTTTTCCTGTTGCTTCTGCCGGGTTGATTGCTTTTAAACGTGTCATTTTTTATTTTTTTAAGTGATGTCTTATTGACCGTACAAAGATGCGACGCTTGCTATTGCTGCAAAATGGAGAATTTACGCTAGGTGATGGACAATTTTCCCCAACACTATTTGAGTAGTCCTGCCTATTCTGAATAATGGTATTGATGCGCTGTTTTGACTTTCATTTCAAATCGTCAGCGACAAAAGGGATGAATTTTTTTTATTTCGAAATAAGGTCAAAATACGAAACCGCAATTATTTGGTGCATCTCAATGAATGGAAATTTTTTTTCTTTTCTTTGCAGCAATATTATAACCACTACCATGAGAAATAATTACTTCCAACCCGTATTACTTTTAGTTTCTTTGCTAGTAGTATCTTGTTCGAGCGATGATAAATCGAATTCAAATAATCAGGCGGCTTCCCGACCAAGTGTTCCGGTTGTTGCAAGTGAAGTGCAGATAGGCACCCAAACTTGGATGACCAAAAATTTAAATGTAAGTCATTATCGCAACGGCGATGTTATTCCTCAAGTGACAGATGATGCGCAATGGATAAACCTGACTACAGGCGCTTGGTGTTATTATGGAAATAATGCTGCGAACGGTTCAATTTATGGAAAACTCTATAACTGGTATGCTGTAAATGATCCAAGAGGATTGGCTCCATTAGGCTGGCATGTAGCGAGCGATGCGGAATGGAACACGATCGGAATTTTTTTAGGTGGAGATGGTGCAGCAGGTGGTAAAATGAAATCGGTAACCGGCTGGAATCCGCCGAATGCAGCAGCAACAAATAGTAGTGGTTTTACGGGTATTCCTAGCGGAATTCGGAGTGGTACTTATGTTAATATGGGCAACGGCGTTAATTTTTGGAGTAGTTCTGCAAGCAGCAGTAGTGACGCTTGGTTTCGCACGTTGAGTTATAGCAGTAGCGCCATGAATAGAGGTAATATCAGTAAGATTTGGGGAGAATCGGTTCGCTGCATAAAAAATTAATCATCAATTACGATTCTTTCGCGTGAGGGATAACAGCGGAAATCCTCGCAGAGATTGCAGCGGATAGCCCGACGGCGCAGATTGCTTAGCGGTGCTTGCCATGACTTTGTTGCGCCGTCACGCCCAAAAAGTTATTGCTGTTCTTGGCAATACTGACATACTTTATTCAAAATACATTCGCTGTGTTTCGGATTCGTCGGGCGACAAGTTTCCCTTCCCAAAAATGAAATCGCCATGCCGACTTCGCCCCACATTTCCTGTGGAATCACGGCCATCAAATCTTTTTCCATTTTAGTTCCGTCTTTGGCTTGCGATAAGCCCAATCTCGGTACCACCCGCAACACATGCAAATCACACATGATGCCTTCGGCTTTGACTTCGGCCTCGCGCATGATGACGTTCGCCGATTTCCTGCCGACACCTTTGAGTGCCACCAGTTCGGCCATCGTCGTCGGAATGTTTTTGTCTTCTTTGAGTTCCCGTGCGATAGCAAGAATCCATTCCGTTTTGGTATTCGAATTTCGGACTTTCCCGATATACGGCTCAAGGTCGGCATGTTCGGCCTTCGCTAATGCTTTGAGATCAGGGTATTTTTCGAATAATGCCGGCGCCAATTTGTTGATATGCGCGTCGGAATCTTGTGCCGATAAAATCACCATGACCAGTAACTGATAGAGATTGTGATACTCAAGAGGATGTTTCCGGTCTTTATATTGAGCGATAAGAGGTTGGAGCGCCTTGCCCCAGTCGGTAGTTTTCATAAATAAATCCATTAAAGTTATCGTGTTTCTTTTAGGAGCCGGGAACCTGCTATTCGCTAAAGTCCTCACTGCGTTCCGGGCTATCGCTGCTATCAGGGCTAGGGCTGTGTTTTTCACAACAAGCAATCATCTAATGTGCGAGTTAGAAATAAAAGTAGCGCAATTGCCGTTCGGAACAATTCTAAATTACTCCTGCTTTTCGTTAAAATCTATCGATAATGAATTGACACAATACCGCTGTCCGGTTTTCGTCGGACCGTCATCAAAGACATGTCCAAGGTGGCTGCCGCAATTGGCGCAGAGGATTTCTACGCGCAACATACCGTGTGTCGTATCTTTGATATATTCGACTTTACCGGGAATCGATTCGTCAAACGAAGGCCAGCCGCAATGCGCATCGAATTTAGAATTGCTTTCGAATAAAGGTTCACCACACGCGCCACAACAATATGTTCCTTTTTGATAATGCAAGTTGTATTGCCCGGAATGTGGTGACTCGGTGCCTTTCTGGCGCAAGATTTTATAGCGCTCGAGGCCAAGCTGCGCTTTCCATTCCTCTTCTGTTTTTTGTAGTGGATAGTCCATAGTTTATTATTTTTGAATAAAATTAAGCACTTTTTCAATCACTTTTTCATTACCGAGAATTTTTCGATGGCCTAAGTTTTTGGTAATCATTAGTTCGCCATCCTTTAGGTTTTGATAAATGTGCTGGGCGCAAGCTACCGGAACTTCATCATCCTGTTCGTCGTGGATGACCAGAACCGGAATGCTAATGACTTTGGCGGAATGGTGCGAAGAGAAACTGTCCATGACCGCATGGTGTTTGGTCTCAAAATGAATGCGCATCAAATCACTAATAGTAGGATCGAGCTGCAATTCCTGTACAAAATCATCGAAGATGTCTTTAATGCGATCGCCACTTCCTATAATGGCCAGTCGTTTGATTTTCAGTCCTTTTCTAACGGCATTCAACAACGACATTCCGCCTAACGAATGGCCTATCGCAGCTTCGAAAGGGCCAAATCGTCTTTCTATTTCGAGGATGCTTTCAATAAATTCCGGCATCAAAGTCGTACAGCCTGAGGATTTTCCGTGTGCCGGAGCATCAAAACTAACCGTCGAATAACCCAGCGGAACCAATGCTTCCGCAAATTTCACCAACTGCGTACCTCTGCCAGACCAGCCGTGAACGAGCAGTATTTTTCTCGGGCTTTCACCAAAGTGATACACGACAATATTCTTATCAATACCAGGAACTGCAATGGTTTGATGCTTGCTTTTCGAATCCATTTCCAATTCCCGTTTCGGAAGCTTATATTTTATCGGGGTAGTAAATAATCGTGCAGCAAATAAGACGAGCCATTTTGTTGAAATAAACGCTAAAAATTTACCGGCGGCTATGATTATCTTAGGAATTTTCAATGTTTTGGTGGGTTTCTTAACTTTCTTTGCCATTTCAATAAATTTTACTGCAAGGTATTATATTCTATATTTTTTATTAAATTTAGAAGTCATAAAATAAACTTAAAATGCAGAATCAAACCCGGATTGTAATCGAGAATATAGCGCCGCAATTGGATAATGGCACCTTTGCAATCAAAAGAATTGTGGGTCAGAAAGTAATCGTTAGCGCGGATGTTTTTTCAGATGGCCATGATATCATTGAATGCCGGGTCAAATTCAAACATGAGGCAGCAAAACAATGGCAGGAAGTCCGAATGCGGCCGACAGAAAATGATGCGTGGACCGCTGAATTTAAAGTCGAAAAGCAAGGGATATATGCCTATTTCATTGAAGGCTGGGTGGACTATGCATTGAATTGGCAGCATGGTACCGAACGTAAAATAATGGACAACCAGCAGGTAAAATCGGAATTGCTCGAAGGCGTCGAATACCTAAAGGCGGTTCAGAAAGTAGCCGATACCGCTGAAAAGGAATATCTCAAAAAAGTCGCCGCATCTTTCGCTGCTGAAAAGCAATACGACCAAGCAATCGAAATGGCGATGTCGCAGGAGTTGACCGCGATCTTTAAAAAATATCCCATTTTATATATCGAAAGTAAATCGACCGAACTTCAGGTGTATGTAGATCGTAAGAAAGCGCTGTTTAGCACGTGGTATGAATTTTTTCCGCGTTCCGCATCAGCAACTGCCGGAAAGCACGGCACCTTTAAAGACTGCGAAAAGTTACTGCCAAGAGTAGCGGCGATGGGTTTTGATACGTTATATTTTCCACCGATTCACCCGATTGGGGAAGTGAATCGCAAAGGAAAAAACAACGCCACCAACGTATTAAAAGGAGATGTCGGCTCGCCTTGGGGCATCGGTTCCAAACATGGCGGACATAAAGCAACGCATCCGGAATTGGGCTCTATAGCAGATTTCAAATCATTGGTCAAAAAAGCTAAAGATCTGGGAATCGAAGTGGCGATGGACTATGCCTTACAAGCTGCTCCCGATCATCCGTATGTGAAAGATTTTCCGCAATGGTTCAAATGGAGGCCAGACGGAACCGTACAATACGCTGAAAATCCACCGAAGAAATACCAAGACATCCAACCCATTTATTTTGAATCTGCCGACTGGAAAAACCTTTGGAAAGAGTTGCTCGATGTGGCTTTATTCTGGATTGAAGAATGCGGCATCAACGTCTACCGTGTCGATAATCCACATACCAAACCCTTTTATTTTTGGGGCTGGCTGATTGCAGAAATCAAGAAAAAGCATCCCGATGTCTTGTTTTTAGCCGAAGCATTTACGCGTCCAAAAATCATGAACGAGTTGGCAAAGCAAGGGTTCAGCCAATCCTATACGTACTTCACCTGGCGCGATTCCAAAAAAGAACTGACCGATTACGTGACCGAACTTACACAAACGGAACAGAAAGAATTCTACCGTCCGAACTTCTGGCCAAATACGCCGGATATTAATCCTTTTGCTCTGCAAAACGGTAATGAATCGGTGCACTTGCAGAAATACTTTTTAGCAGCAACATTGAGTTCGAGCGTTGGAATATACGGACCGGTTTTCGAATACCGAGTTTCCGAACCGATGGCGCCGGGCAAAGAAGAATACCTCAATTCAGAAAAATACGAATACTATCACTGGGACTGGACCATCCAAAACAAACTGACGACACTGATCACGCGCATCAATACCATACGGAACGAACAGCCATCGTTGCAGCAAACCAATAACATTGTTTTTTGCACTACGAATAACGAGCAGGTGATGGCCTATTATAAATACGATGATGATGTAACCAACGAAACGCTGATGGTGGCGAGTCTCGACACACTCCATCCGGTTCAAGCGATGATTCGTATTCCAATCGAACAACTTGGGCATCATCCATTAAAAGTTGAAGATTTAATCACTGGCAACACCTATTACTGGGACAAGGAATGGAATTTTGTAGGACTATCTCCCGCATTGCCGTTTCATTTATTTAAAATAATCCGATAATGATGGAAAATAAAATTAATGAAGACGAGTTTCAAAATCCATTTGTATTCAAAACGGATTGGAAAAATGCTTTCGAGGATGCCGAATTTATCAAAGTTTTTTCTTCCGATATTTTAGAGAATTACATTATCAACAAACGATGGTATGGTGGAAAAGCC
>JBBRXW010000099.1:0-7225 GCA_038238295.1 Flavobacteriales bacterium
CATTCGGGGTAGGAGTTCCAAAATAAACAAATGGACCGGTGCCGTTAGGCGATCTTCCATAGGAAATATCGGGCTGTAAATTAGCTGGAGGAACAGAGTCGATTGTTACGGCTGAAGTATTGGTCAGGTAGATAGTCTCGCCTGATGAAGAAATTTTAAAATTGGTATGCAAAGGGCTTCCCGCTACAGAGCGATTTTTACTAGATGCCCAAATCAATAAATAATGTCCGGGTAAAACAGATACATTTGGGAAGGTCCATTTGTATAAAAGTGCGGCATCATCACTTAAGCCATACCCTTGCAAATTGATCGTCACGGCTCCTTTATTGTACAATTCGATCCAGTCTTCGTGGCTCCCATTTTCATCCTGAATAGAAGAAGTATTAGAAGCAAGGATTTCATTAATGACAATATTTTGAGCCACTGCCGGCGCGGCAAAGACGAATAAAACAACGGCAAAGAGGGCGTAGGTATAGTTTTTCATAAAAAAAAATAAGAACCGATAAAGTTAAATATAACAGGGATGTTTGACATTTTTTATCGTTACATAACTTATAAATTCGATGAAACGTCGCTTTTAAAAAGTTCCTTTTTATCTAATAAAAAAAGGAGATAATTTTACAATCATCTCCTTTTTAAGCTTTTGTAAATTTATTTTAAACTTTATCTTTTGATAATTTTTTTGGTTTCTGTTTTTCCATCAGAATTCAACTGCAATAAATAAATTCCTTGAGAGATATCGGAGAGGTTTACCTGTGCGTTTTCGACGTTCCCAATCTTAATTACTTTACCATCGACAGTAAATAATTTATAGGAAACATGCTGTATTTCGTTGATACCAATCACATTGATAAGCCCAGAGAATGGATTTGGGAATACACTGTACTGTGCCACATTGTTCTCTGCAACCGCTAAAGAAATTGGCGTTCCGTATACCGCAATATTATTGAAGGTAATTCTGTTGCCAGAATCGGCAGTCATGTTGGTTCCGGTGAATCGCAAACGCACTTTAAAATCTGCATTGTTATTGGCCGCGACGATTGGAGTAAAATCAACTGAAAATAATTGGTAGGCCGAAGTCAAAGGAAGAGACGTCGCCGTCAATCCGCTAGTCATCCAAACTGGAGTGCCTGCATTTGTAGCATAATCAACCGCAATAGCCGAGGCATTGGTCAATTCGTTAATTCCCGCAAAGGTAAACTGGATGTCTTTGTGTCCGCTGGTCGTGAAATTGAATACCATTGTATTTTCTGAACTGCCACTTTGTAAAGGTTCTTTGATTTGCAATCCTTTCATATCACTATTGATAAAAACTAGATTGTTGTTTAATTCAGGGAAATAATTGATAGTCGTTGGGCTGTTTCTTCTTTCCATCGAAGCTTTTCTCCAATTAGGATCAGTAGAAGTAAATGGATATCCTGCCAAACAGGATTGGTATTGAATTACACCGTCAGTGCTTCCTAATTTATAGGTAGAATTCAGAGTTTGTAATGGAGCATTATTGGCGATATTCGAATTCATCATCCAATAAAAAAGCGGCTCTGAGTGGGCAACTGTTTCGGGAATAAATACCGCAGTAACCGAAAAACTCGTAGCAGAGGTGACGGTAATTTGATCGGTAGTCGCAGAAGAAGCACCGGTCCAGTGGCTAAAAACATAACCAGGATAGGCAACAGCTTTCAATGTAACGGGAATACTGGAGAAATAAATGCCGGTCCATGGATATGGATTAGTGGTAATCGAAGGGGTTCCAGGTTTTATGTCGATAGTATTCATTTTGATATACCCGTAAATCGGATTCGAAACATTTAAAGTCGCATTGATATTAGAGGAAATTCCGAACTGCGAACGGATATGATTTCTTTGAAAAGCGGGTCTTTGATTTGCAAAATTAGTTTGATTGTTTAAGAAATAATTCCAATCGCCATTATCTTCCGGAGCTTTCCAACGGGCAAACTGATCTGGAGCTTCAGGGTCTAAAACCGCTTTCATACTTGCCATGGTAGACAAGATGTAGGAAGTAGAATACGTCGTATTGATTAAGTCGGCAAAGCGATTAATAAACTCTATCTTAAAATTTTCGTTGGTTAATAATTTTCGTAAAATCAACGTAGAGAAAGGGGCATTAGGCCAGTCCGGTCCGTTAGGATCTGTTGCAGCAGCCAAGCTGTTTAAGTTGATGTTGCTATTAGAGATGGCAAAAGTATCATCCATATCGTGTGCCAGCCATCTCCATCTTCCGTCCTGTCCATCCGGTGCATTCGGAACATAACCGGCAGTTCTTTTTCTCCAGTAATGAATATTGTTCACCGGCCAGTCAGTATTTTCTAAGAAAATTTCAGAAATCCAATAATCTTTAAAATTATCGGGATCCAAACGGGTTGTGATATAATCATAATTGGCTTGAGGGGCTAATGAATTGGTATTCAAATAATCTATCATTGTGTGATAATCTACAAAATCACCACTATCAACAATTGTTTCATTTTCTAAATGGTCTAGTTCATTGGAACCGATATTGTAAACTCTTTTAAAATAATCCGTATCAACTTTATCACGAAGGCTCATAATGCCCCAATATTCACCATCGATAAACATCACCGTTGGTTGATACCCTTTGGTTAAAACATTTAAAGGACGCATCAATTGTTGGCACAACGCATCTCTGAATAAGGTTTGATTGTAGTCATTCCCGGAGTTATGAATTACGATTCCGGCAAAACTATCATAGGTTTTATCGGAGAAGAATTTATAATCGATTGTGCTTTTTCCGTAATCGGATCTCGGAAACAATCCAAAAGAGCGGTTCTGGGCAATCCTCGAAGAACCTCCGTGAACCCGCATTCCCACATCCTGATTCAGCACTTCTGCGCCATTAACGAAATAGGAAAAATTAGCGACTCTTTCATTATCAATACCGCTGCGGAAAAAGTTAGCAATATTTCCAATAGTCGGAGTGTCATCCGTAGGATGAGCAGTTCTCCAGGTATCAAAATCGACCCCGGCAACACTAATTCCCTCATTGTAATCAAACAGTTTATTTTCATCCAGATTTAAAGCAATGACAGGCAACGTAAATCGGGAGGCACCTGATGGAGTAACGTAATAGTTTTTGGTGATAGTTTTACTTTCTAATGCGCCGGCTTTAATCAATTTGGCGCGAACCACCGTTCCTTTAAAAATAGGACTTGACGGAATGTATAGTGGCGTAAAATCATAAGAAGTCGCGATATTTGCCAACTTATTAGGAAGAGCTGAACGATCGGCAATTACTAACGGGGTAGCATATTGTAGTGTGGTAAAACTTTGGTTCAAAAGCGGACCCGTAGCTTGTCCAGGTAAGAAAGGATATTGGTTTTTATAGCTGTACGTTGTTCCTCCCAAATTACTTTGTTTAGGTTCAGATCCGTCGAGCGTGTATAAAATTGTTGCGCCCGAAACCGAAGTAGACAACGTCAGGTTAAAACTGGCAGCATAAAAACCGGCTTCCTGTGAAAAGGTTGGCGGGGCTAAAGCTTCGTTGTAACCGACTGTCGAGTTAACGGCATTTGGAGTTACCTGTGAGAAATAAACAAACGATCCGGTACCATTAGGCAAACGTCCGTACGAAATATTTTGTGAAAGTGCCGTTGCGGGAACGGAATCTGCGGTTACTCCGGAAGCATTGGTTAATACGACGACATCTCCGGAAGAACTCAATTTAAAGTTAGTATGCAAAGGATTTGCGGGATCGGTTCTGTTTTTATCAGAACACCAGATTAATAAATATTGCCCGGCACCGACGGAGATATTTGGGAATGTCCACTTATAAGGGAGCGTTGCATCATCTGTAAGGCCATAGCCTGTAAGGTTGATGGAGGATGCACCGGTATTATACAATTCGACCCAATCCTGATAGGATCCATCTTCGTCCTGATTTACGGTGGAGTTCGACGTTAAAATTTCATTGATAACCACCTGACTCGTCACTAGATTTGAGAAACATAGTAAAAGCAGGATGATGAAAATTGGGGTAAATTTTTTCATTCTTTTTTAAAGTATTGATTAATAGCGGATAAAAGTATATAATTGTTGGTAAAGCAGTAATTTTTATCGGTACAAAACCTAATTTCTCTATGAAGTGCAATAAAACAATCCTGTGCTTGCATAAAAATTAATGAAGGGCTTTAAAAATGGTAAGTATCGAGGTGCTATTTTATATATTTTCAAACGGTATACTTTTTAGCAGGTTTATTTTATAGATTTGTACCGTCAGTAAATTTTATGGACTTCAATTTTTAAGGCGTTCAGAGCTATATTTGGTTTCTGCGAGATAAAAATATTTTGAAGTGCTATCAATTTTCCGAAGTGAATTATTCCACCCCAAAAATATAACACCAGGTAGAGATGTTGAAAATACTAACAGTAAACATAAAAAGGGTTCGAGAAAATCCATTTGTTTTACAAAATATCAAAACGATATTCTTACGGATATTTGGTATTATTTTACTTTTCGGCTTTACCTTATACTTAACGCACAATTATGACCCGAAGATTATTGGCCAGTATGATTTTATTAGGACTTTTTTGTTGGTCGTTGGCAGCATCTGTCTCTTGGGCACGGAACAATCTATTTTATATTATGCAGGGCGATTAAAAAGTATCGATGCATCGGCGGGATTGAAGACAATATACAAAAAAATGATTGCGCTGATCTTTATGATTTCACTATTGATTGTCATTTTATTTTTTATAATTGACCAATCAATTATCACTACTTATTTTAATGATGAGACGGTATATCCCTTACTTTTAAAAGCGTCAGTAATTTTATTTTTTTATTCCATTACGCTACTGAATACAGAAGTTTTCAGGGCTTTAGAATCGATTTACATTGCAGAACTTTATAGAAATACATTCAAATATGCCTCAGTGATTATCGGCGCCATTCTTCTTTTCAAAACGCAACATCAAACCTATTTAGCGGATACTTTTTTATTTGGTTTTGTGCTGTTGGCTATAATTTCAACCATTATGGTATGGCAATTATTGAGAAAAGCCCCGGAAAAAGAAATACCGGAAACATTTACTTATACAGGTATTTTAAAAAAGTCTTATCCTATGGCTATCAGCGCAATGGCCATTTTTTTATTGATGACCTTTGATATTATTTTTTTAAAAAAGTATTGGGGAAACCAAACCGTGGCATTCTATAATGTTGCGATCAAAATCATGACGATAATAGCAATGATAATCAATGTAGTGAACGTCAATGTTTCGAGCAGGATTGCGGAGTGTTTTTACGGAAACAATACGAATCAGTTGATTCAGACATTAAAGCAATCTGCACGATTGATTTTCATATTGACCTTTCCGGCAACTCTAATCATCTGTTTTTATTCCAATTATATTTTAGGGTTTTTCGGAAATGAATACGTTCAGGCGCAGGAAGCTTTAATCATATTGATTGCAGGTCAAGGATTGTGTGCCGTTTTTGGATTGGCTCCGATATACCTCAATATGACCGGTCGGCAAAATGCTTTTCAAATCATATTAATTTGTGCGGTCATTATTAATTTTTCTTTAAACAGAATCTTAATTCCAACCTACGGGATAACCGGAGCGGCTATTGCCTTCTCAACGAGCATGTTTTTTTGGAACTTTACCGCCGCAGTATTTATTTATTATAAAGATAAAATTAAAGTTTTTCTAACCTGATAAAAAGCGAGAAGAAATGGCTCATGATGACATAAAGGTCTTTTGGAAACCGCTAAATCTAAAATTTTAAAAATGAGAATAAAAAAAAGTCTAGCAATGTTTTTGGGATTAGTCGCTGTTAATCTCGTCCTTTCTGTCGTTGCTTTTTTTGTTCTTCCGGAGCGTTATTTTTTTGACACTAAAATCATCATAATCGACCGATATCACGAAATCGGCCTTATCGGAAGCTATCCTTTTGCCATTTTGTTTTATAAAATCACGGGATTAAAATATCTGCCATACCCAATCATTGCCTTAATACAATATCCCATTCTTGCTTATATCCTATACAAACTTGGAATCCCGGATGATTTTCATGTCTTTAATGTCAAAAATGTTCTGGTATACATTGTTTTTTTTATGATGGCGATTTTTGTATCAATGCCTTCTAAAGAATTTATAACGTTTACTTTTTTATCAACTATTCCATTTGTTTTCCAGTCGACCAAAATTACAGACAGATATAAAATACCTTTAACGGTACTATTGTTTGCTTTTTTCGGTTCTTTCTTCCGAATCTATTATCTAATTGTTCCAATCATTGCTGTCGGAATGTATATGGTTACGCTTGTAAATTTTAAAAATAAGACAACAACCGCACTTTTCTATGGTATATTGATTTCAATCTTCATCTCCCTGAGTTACGGAATGGTCAAAGGTGAAAACCTTTCCCAGACTTCTCGAGATTCTGTTAATGACGCCAGAATGAACTCTAAGGATGCCAACTCAATGATTGTTTCCCCGCTAGATACCGCAACCTGGTATGGCGAAGCAGTGGGAATCACTTACGGTTTCTTTTCGGTCAATATACCGATAGAAGGGTTCAAGCATTTCATGTCACCCCAAATTATTGCTTTTATTATTTGGCAGCTGTTGTTGTTCTATATTCTACTCATACGTTTTGCGAAATGTTTGAACGATAGGCATAAAAATAAATTCTTGTTGTGGAATTTACTTTTCCTATTTTCCTATTTTATAGTACAAGGTGTTTTTGAGCCGGATTTGGGAACCGCAACACGCCATAAAATTGGTGTTTTTCCACTCATTTATTATGCTTTATATTATGAATATTTCAGAAAAAAACTTCAACAGGACATTTAATTTCTTTTTATTCACAATTGCAACTACGATGATTTTCAGAAAACCATGCACCTGGTTGATCATTGCGTTCGCAGTGTTTAATATTGTTTTCATTAAAAAATTAAAATACACAAAAACCTCTCTATTATTTCTGTTGTGTATTGCATCACCATTACTTTTGGAAATTGTACTGTTCTGGAATAATGATTCTTTTCTTCCTGGAATTAAATCCTTGGAAAAAAGCACGAGCTTATTGGTTTTTCCATTATTTATTCTCGGAAATTTTCATCGCATCGAGTTCTATAAAATCTTGAAATTATATTGCAGGGCTACGACCCTTATCATCCTAGCTTTCCTTTTTCGATTCGTTATTTTTTACCCAGAATTAATCAGCAAATACATAAGGGGA
>JBBRXW010000100.1:0-7223 GCA_038238295.1 Flavobacteriales bacterium
ATAGGTACCGCCGATGAAAAATATAAAAATTTCGGCATGAATCGCAGTATTTATGTGGTAGGAAATGAACAAGATTATCATTTTAAAGTATTGTTTTTAATCCTAAAAAAACTCGGCTTCGACTGGTCAGAAAACCTGTTTCATTTATCCTACGGAATGGTCGATTTGCCTTCTGGAAAAATGAAATCGAGAGAAGGAACCGTTGTGGATGCCGATGATTTGATGGCAGATATGACGGATACCGCTAAACAACTCGCTGAAGAATTGGGAAAACTTGAAGGTTATTCAAAAGAAGAAAAGGCCGAATTATACAAAATTATCGGGCTTGGGGCTTTAAAATATTATATCCTTAAAGTCGATCCTAAAAAAAGAATCCTTTTCAATCCCGAAGAATCTGTAGACTTTGCTGGAAATACAGGACCATTTATTCAGTATACCTATGCCAGAATCCAATCGATTTTGCGCAAAGCAGATTTCGATACTTCTGAAAACGCAGCCATTAATAGTCTTCACGAAAAGGAAAAAGAACTGCTCAAGCAATTGGAGTTGTATCCAGAAGTAATTCAGAACGCTGCCCAAAATCACAGTCCAGCATTGCTTGCCAATTATACCTATGATTTGGTGAAAGAATACAATTCGTTTTATCAGACAGTTTCTATTCTTGGAGAAGAAAACCTGAACAAAAAAATATTCCGTGTGCAGCTTTCCAAAAAGGTAAGTGACATTATTCAATCGGCTTTCAAGTTGCTTGGCATTGAAGTTCCGGAACGCATGTAATTAATTGCTGTAATTGTGTACGCTGCCAGATTTCGGAATTTTCCCTGTCCCGTTGGTAGCGCCATTGGTCCCGGTTCTGTCGTTGGCACTGCCGATTCTACTATTGGTGGCGCAGGAAAGAGATAATAGGGCCACTAATGTCACTATAACTATTTTAATTATTGTAGTTTTCATGATGGTAGTATTTATTGTGTGGAATAAATATACCTTTAGTTTAAAGTATTCGTTCTATATCTTTTTGCACCATTTTTATAAAATTTTCAGCAACATTGGAACTTAAAACTGCCCTGTAAATCGTACCTAGTCATAACTATAATTAAAAAGAAGAAATGACACTCATTATTCATAATAAAATTTATTTAGAGCGTTATTTTATAATCGGTTTTTGCGCAGAAACCCTTTAAAAAAATTACAATACCATGCTATTTTTTATTTTTATATCCTATTAACTTCAAATGCAAATGCTTAAATTTGCGCTTCGTTTGAAAACAATTTCAAAATCCATAATACAGCAAATCGTATGTTTGATAATTTAAGTGATAAACTAGACAAAGCCTTTCATATACTGAAGGGACACGGGAAAATCACCGAAGTAAATGTTGCGGAAACTCTAAAAGAAGTGCGCCGCGCGTTGCTAGATGCCGATGTCAATTTTAAAATTGCCAAAGAATTTACCACTAAAGTAAAAGAAAAAGCCATCGGTGAAAACGTATTAACGACCTTGCAACCAGGCCAACTATTGGTCAAGTTAGTAAAGGATGAATTGACTGAGTTAATGGGTGGTGATGTTTCTGGGATCAACCTTTCCGGAAATCCAACGGTCATACTGATGTCAGGTTTGCAAGGCTCTGGTAAGACTACGTTCTCCGGAAAACTAGCCAATTTCTTGAAGACTAAAAAGAACAAAAAGCCCTTATTGGTGGCTTGCGATGTCTATCGTCCGGCGGCCATCAATCAGCTGCATGTCGTGGGAGATCAGATCGGCGTTGAAGTCTATTCTGAATTGGGCAATAACAATCCGGTCGAGATTTCTGTCAATGCAATAAAATACGCCAAAGAAAAAGGATTTAATGTCGTTATCGTAGATACTGCCGGTCGTCTCGCCGTTGATGAGGAGATGATGACCGAAATAGCCAACGTTCACAAAGCCATCCAGCCACAGGAAACCTTGTTCGTGGTCGATGCAATGACCGGACAGGATGCCGTGAATACTGCGAAAGCGTTTAACGAGCGTTTAAATTTCGATGGTGTAATCCTTACCAAATTAGACGGGGATACCCGAGGTGGCGCCGCGATTTCGATCAAATCGGTCGTCAATAAACCAATCAAATTTGTCGGAACCGGCGAAAAAATGGAAGCCATCGATGTGTTTTACCCGGCACGTATGGCGGAACGTATCCTCGGAATGGGTGACGTTGTCTCATTAGTTGAAAGAGCTCAGGAGCAATTCAATGAAGAGGAAGCGCGTAAACTGCAAAAGAAAATCGCTAAAAACGAATTTGGTTTCGATGATTTCCTAACACAGATTCAGCAAGTAAAGAAAATGGGAAACATGAAAGACTTAGTCGGCATGATTCCGGGTGCTTCCAAAGCGATGAAAGACGTAGAGATTGAAGACGATGCCTTCAAACATATCGAAGCGATTATCCATTCGATGACTCCGAAAGAACGCAGCAAACCTTCTCTCATTGACATGAAAAGAAAAACCCGTATTGCAAAAGGTTCGGGCAGAAAAATAGAAGAAGTCAATCAATTGATGAAACAGTTCGACCAAATGAGCAAGATGATGAAAATGATGCAAGGGCCGGGTGGAAAGCAAATGATGAAAATGATGAGCGGCGGTATGAAAATGTAAGAATTAGGGTTTAAGGTTCGGAATGAATTTTAAACCCTTAATTTTTTAATACAACAGAAACAGACACTATGCAACTACTTGACGGAAAAAAAATCGCGGACGACATCAAAAATGAAATCACTGCTGAAGTCGATTTGATGAAAAAGAATAATGAAAAAGTGCCTCATCTCGCCGCAGTAATTGTCGGTAACGATGGCGCGAGTCTGACATATGTCGGCAGTAAAGTAAAAGCCTGTGAACGAGTTGGTTTCGAATCGACTTTGGTGCAAATGCCAAGTACGACTTCGGAAACAGAATTGCTCAAGAAAATCAAGCAGCTCAACGAGGACGACAATATCGATGGGTTTATCGTACAGTTGCCTTTGCCGGAACAAATCGATACGCAAAAGGTTTTGATGGCGATCGATCCAAGTAAAGATGTCGATGGTTTTCATCCGGAGAATTTCGGAAAAATGGCATTGGATATGACGACTTTTATTCCAGCAACACCATTTGGAATATTAGAATTGTTAGAACGATATAAAGTAGAAACTAAAGGAAAACACACTGTAGTCATAGGACGAAGCCATATCGTCGGACGTCCGATGAGCATCCTTATGGGAAGAAAAGGTTTCCCCGGAAACTCCACCGTTACCTTAACGCACAGCTACACCAAAAACATGGCACAAATCACAACTCAGGCGGATATTATCATCACGGCATTGGGCGTTCCAAATTACTTAAAAGCGGAAATGGTCAAAGATGGTGCGGTAGTGATTGATGTCGGCATTACGCGTGTTGAAGATAAAACTACTGAAAAAGGGTATCGCATTACCGGTGATGTCGATTTTGAAATGGTCAGTAAAAAAGCCTCCTACATTACACCAGTTCCCGGTGGTGTTGGGCCAATGACGATTGCGATGCTTTTAAAAAACACTTTGCTTGCTAGAGAACAGCGTCGTTTATTGAAATAATTAGAATTAATAATCCCCTTTTTTCTTATATCGCGGATCATCTTTTTTGATGAATTCGGTTCTTCTTTTCGATGGTTCCGATTTCGGTGCTTCTACTCTCGGCAAACTCGCTTCCTCTGTTTTGCTCGATGGTTCGATTAGCTGGTTTAGTTCTTTGATTTCGGCTTCGGTCAAATCGCGGTATCTTCCGACAGGAACATCCAACGAAATATTGATGATGCGGATGCGTTTTAAAGCGGTCACTTCATAATCCAAATACTCACACATTCTACGAATCTGACGATTCAATCCTTGCGTTAAAATGATTTTGAAGATGTATTTACTGATTTGTTCGACTTTGCATTTCCGGGTGACGGTATCTAAAATCGGAACGCCGTTGCCTATTTTTTCGATGAACCTGTCGGTAATCGGTTTGCTGACCGTTACGGTATATTCTTTTTCGTGATTGTTCCGCGCTCTTAAAATTTTATTAACGATATCCCCATCATTGGTCATGAATATCAATCCCTCGCTGGCTTTGTCGAGTCGGCCAATCGGAAAGATGCGTTTCGGATAATTGATATAATCGACGATGTTGTCGCGGACTTCCATATTGGTGGTGCACTCGATGCCAACCGGTTTGTTGAAAGCCAGATAAACCAGTTTTTCGGTATTGTCACGGATGATTTTCCCGTCGATGCGGACTTCGTCGCTGGGAGAGACTTTCGTCCCCATTTCTGGAACAATACCATTGATGGTGACGCGTCCGTCTTCGATGAGTTTGTCGGCTTCCCGCCGCGAACAGAATCCGGTTTCTCCGATAAATTTGTTGAGTCGTTTGAGTTGCTCTTCCATAGTGCAAAAATAGGATTTAATTTGATAGTAGGAAAGGAATCCTTTGCAAACCAAATGCCCTAGCCCTGATGGAAGCGGCATCCTTTTGTGTAGCATCGCGGAACAAAAGATTTAGCGAACAGCAGGATTAAGCTTCGATTAAAAAAGACGTAATTTTTTGATACAATGCATCATCATGCAGGCTGTGACCTAAACCGGTCGTGGGGATGAACAGTGCCTTTTTCCAGCTGGCAGCCAGTTTTTCACCTTCTGAAAAAAGCACGACGGTATCGGTAGTGTCGTGGGCGATGATGCCTTGTAATTTAGAATTTTTGAGAAACAATTTACCGGAAAAATCATCAACATTGATTTGAAAATGCGCTTTGACATGATCGTGTAAGGCGTTCTCTATTGTGGCGTTGAGGCTGAGCAACTTGACGTAGTTTTCTAATAAAATTTTGAAATCGGATGGCGCTCCCAACAAAATCATTTTCTCTAACGAATGCTTGTAATGGTGCTGGTAATACGCAGCGGCAATGCCTCCGATAGAATGTCCGATAATGTGTTTGGGTTGGTGTTTTTGGGTAACGGCATCGATGAACGTGGCGTAGAGCGGAACATTAAATTCCTTTCCGGCTGACAGTCCGTGTGCCGGCGCATCGATGGCAACAATCGTATGGCCTGATTTAAGTAAGTGTGGCAGCATTTTTTCCCAGCGCGAGGCATTGCTTTCCCAACCATGCACCAGTAGCATGACGGTGGCATCGCCTTTCCAAATATAGGTTTGGAATTGATGGCCGTTTTCGAAAAGAGTTTCCTGATGCGCTTCGTGTAGGATTGCTGGTAAATTTTCGGACGTCAGCCTGCCTACTCTTGGGTTGCTGAACAATCGATACGCCAGCTTCGACGCTTTTTCGGGCGCCACATAACTCAACAGGTTGATATAACTGCCGATGGATTTGACGAGTAGGTAGTAGAGCATTTTTTTCATAAAAAAAGCCCCGATACTTCGAGGCTCATTGTATTTTAGAACATGGAGAATAATTTCTGCATTTTTTCTCTTTCTTCCTCGGCTAATGAAGTATCGACTAAGATTCTTCCCGAATGTTCGTCGGTGATAATTTTCTTTCTACCGGCGATTTCTACTTGTGTTTGCGGTGGAATCGTAAAAAACGAACCGGCTGAAGCACCTCTTTCTATTGAGACTACTGCTAAACCGTTGCGAACGCTAGAACGGATTCTTTTGTAGGCTTTCAACAAACGCTCTTCAATTAAAGCTTCATATTCTGCAGATTTCTCTGTCAGAAAGGATTCTTCTTTTTCTGTTTCCGCCATGATATCGCTCAGCTCTGATTTTTTGTGTTTCAAATGGGCTACTTTGGCTTCTAATTTTTCTTTAGATCCTGAGATAGCTTCTTTCTTGTGCTCCATCGAAGCTTTCATTTCTTTCATTTGCTTTTCCGCCAACTGTATTTCCAATTCTTGGAATTCTACTTCTTTCGTCAAAGAGTTAAACTCTCTGTTATTACGAACGCTGTCTTGTTGTTTGGTATATTTTTTAATGGCGGTTTGGTGATCATCGACAGCCACTTTTTTGGCTTTGATCAATTCTTCGATGCTTTCCAAATCTTTTTTCAATTTGTCCGCGCGGGCAGTTAAACCAGCTACTTCATCTTCTAAATCTTCTACTTCTAAAGGAAGTTCCCCTCTTACATTTCTGATTTCATCAATTCGCGTGTCAATTAATTGCAAGTCGTATAATGCTCTTAATTTTTCTTCCACATTCAATTCTTTTGTATTCGCCATAATCTTTATAAGTACTTAACAGGATTTGTATTTTCTTCTGATAAAATGATGGCAAAATTAGGGATTTTTTTCTGAAGAAAATCAACAATATAATTTTTTGTATAGCGTTCGCTTTCAAAATGTCCGATATCGGCTAAAAGCAACTGATTTTCAGCTTCATAGTAATTGTGATACTTCAAATCTGCGGTCAAAAAAGCATCGGCACCAGCCTGAATCGCATTTTTGATGGCAAAGCTTCCTGAGCCTCCTAAAACGGCGACTTTTTGTATTGGTTTTCCAGTGAATGCAGCATGCCGGATACCAGGAGCCAGCATTTTATCTTTGACGAAAGTGAGGAATTCCTTCTCAGACATGGGTTTATCTAGCGTTCCGATAGCACCCAAACCGATATTTTGATGCCGGTTGGCGAGTTCATAGATTTCATACGCCACTTCCTCATACACATGATTTTGGAAAAGCGCTTGGAGGATTTTTGATTCGAGGTGTTTTTCAAAAGTGACTTCAATTTTGGTTTCTTTCTCGTGCATCATTGCGCCTTGAGTCCCCACGGTCGGATTGCTGTCTTCATTGCCTTTGTAGGTTCCAATTCCATCCGAATTGAAACTGCAATGGTCGTAATTTCCGATGGTTCCGGCGCCCGCTTCAAATAAAGCCAATCGAATTTTTTCGGCATTTTCTGGTGTCGAGTACGTCACGAGTTTGCGGATGTAGTTGGTTTTTGGGATGAGAATTTTCACATCTTTCAAACCCAAAGCGTCGCAGAAAGTCCGATTGACACCGTTTTGATGATTGTCTAAAGCAGTATGCACGGCATAAATCGCAATGTCGTTTTTGATGGCTTTAATCACGGCGCGTTCAACATAATTAGAGCCTGTAATTTTCTTCAAACCTGAAAACAAAATCGGATGAAAACAAACAATGAGATTGCAATTTTTGGTGATGGCTTCTTCGATGACATTTTCTAAAGCATCATGGCAGACTAACACACCTTTGGCTTTAGCTTCTTTGTCTCCGGTCAA
>JBBRXW010000101.1:0-7205 GCA_038238295.1 Flavobacteriales bacterium
ATTATTGCAAAAGTTTTTAACAAAGATCATGTTACCGTCATCGAAGGGGATTCTTCTGTTGCCCAAAAGTTACTGACCGAACGCTGGGATTATATTTTCTTTACTGGTAGTGTGACCGTTGGAAAAATTGTAGCCAAAGCCGCTGCTGAATTTATGACGCCCGTCACTTTAGAATTGGGTGGGAAAAATCCTTGCATTATTGATGAAAGCGCCGATTTAAAACTCGCTGCCAAACGCATCGTCTGGGGCAAATTTGTCAATGCCGGTCAAACCTGCATCGCTCCGGATTACGTATTGATTCATGCTGCCGTTAAAACGCGTTTTCTTGAATTTCTACAAGAAGAAATCACTACCGCTTATGGTGACGATCCGCAAACTTCTCCGGATTTTCCCCGAATTATCAATGAGAAAAACTGGACAAGGCTTACCGAATTAATGAAAGAAACTCAAGTGATATTCGGAGGAACAACTAATAAAGAAAATCTTTATATTGCTCCGACAATTATCGATGAGCCGGATTTAAACAGCGAGATTATGGCGGAAGAAATTTTTGGACCAATATTGCCTGTACTAGCCTACAAAACCGAAGCGACGCTTTCGAAAATCATACGCAATTATGAGAAACCATTGTCGCTTTATGTGTTCTCAACCAAAAGCGATTTTATCCAAAAAATACTCCAAGATTTTTCTTTCGGAGGCGGCTGTGTCAATGATACCATGGTACATTTTCTCAACAAAAGACTGCCGTTCGGAGGTGTTGGTCATTCCGGTACCGGAGCTTATCATGGTCGTTTAGGATTCGATACGTTTTCGCATAAAAAGGCGATAGTTAAAAAAGCTAACTGGCTCGATCTGCCTTTACGATATGCACCTTACAAAGATAAACTTGGACCAATTCGCACTATATTGAAGTGGTTCTAAATTAACAAAACTAAACTCCATTAAATGAAAACCACTAACGAAAAAATTGAAATTATTAAGCAGGAAGGATACGACATCGACTTCGGAACTGTCTTTAATCAAGCCTTTGATAATTATAAAAAAATCGCTTTGAATGCCGGGCTCGCGTTCTTTTTGTTCCTGTTTGTCATGGCAATGATTGCCGGCATTATCATTTTCATGGTGATGGATACTTCGAATCTTGCGGAAAGCATGCAGGGATTTCGGGTTAAAAATTTCTCAATATTTGGTGCCGGAATTTATATCCTTGGAACCATTTTGTTTTCCGGTTTACTCGCTCCATTTATGGCAGGCATTATCAAGATGGCGCATTGTGCCGCAAAACACGAAGCAGTTTCGATGGGATCGGTTTTCGAATACTATCAGAGCGCCTATTTCGGAAAGCTCTTTATCGCAACGGTTTTAATTGCCCTTTTCTCTAATACGATTTCAGTGATTTCGGAAGTGGCTGGCTATCAATTTCTAGGAATTGCCGTGAGTTGTCTGATTTCATTCCTGACTTTCATGACTATTCCACTAATCATCTTTGGAGATTTGAAACCCGACGAAGCCATCAAAGGAAGCATCATTATCGTATCGAAACAACCCTTTATACTACTGGGGTTATTAATTGTTTCCGTCTTGTTTTGCGTTCTCGGAATCATCGGCTTCTGTCTCGGAATTTTCTTCACGATGCCCTTCGTCTATTCGATGTATTACTGTATCTATGATGCAATTGTTGGAGATGAAGACACCGATTCGGATACCATCGAAGAAGGAACTATGGGTTGGTCGTAAAACAAAAATTGACTACCTTAATTTTATAGTAACCGTTTTTATAATTTTTTTTCATTAAATTTCTAAACTTTAGAAGCCCTACCCAAAATCAAAAATGCAACGTATGCTAGTACATTTTTTTTACATTGCAATTTTCCCCTTTATGGCTTTTTTCAATGCTGTCAACTTACTAAGCCCAAGAGAGTTTAGAATTAGTGATTTCGTCAGTCAGAACTCCCATATAGTAACGTTTATATTACCGCTGCTCCTTTTTTTACTGGCATTCTTAGTCTTTAATTTTTTCAAAATCAATCATAAGTTCGGTAGCAAGCAGCCCGAAAATTACACCGAATTAGAATCGTTTGACAAAGAATACCAGCTCTACTTTTTGTTTCTAGGGATCCTAATTCCTATCCTTGAAATCTGTTTCGAAATCTTTCACATCAGACCGAAAAGTCTCCTGACGGTCAACTGCTGCATCGGAATCTTTTTGGTGGGCGTTTACTTTCTGAGTAAAAATTCGAGATTTGTACATAAAAATATCCAAACCATTTTTATCGTTTTTTTTGGCACCTACTTTTCTATCATAGCGCGCAACCTGATAGTCCGAGAATTCGACATGATCACCGTGATTGCGTTCGTATTTTCGTTTTTCTTTTCCTTTTATGTCATCAAGCCAATCCGGCTCTACTGGGGTTTTGTAGTTTTGGTTTTGCTGTATATTGTAACAGCTTGTGCCATGGACTGGCTACCTATTAAAATTATTATAATCCTTGCCAACTTCTGCATGAGCATTGTCTTCATTCACTATATTCAATACATTACTTTTCTGAATACAAAGGATAAATTTCGATTTACCAATGAGATCGTCAATAAAGGCAATTCGCTTACCATTGCCACCAATAAAAAAGGAGAGGTTTCATTCAGCAGCGAGTCTATTATTGATATTTTAGGATATACCCCGGAAGAAGTGATGGGCATGGGGTTCTGGATATTAACGGAAGACCCCGATTTTATTGGGGTAGACTATCATGAGGAATTCATTGATAATCGCACGCACATCCGAAAACTCAAATGCAAAAACGGGGAGTACAAATACATTCAGTGGAAAGATAAAAAATTCTCAGAAGACCTCGTTATCGGTATCGGTCAAGATGTTACCGAACAAGTTTTGGTAAAAGATCAATACAAAAATCTGGTGCAAGCAGCCAACGACATCATTTTTGAAACCGATACGGAAGGCAATTTTACTTTCATTAATGAATTTTGTGAACGCACTTTGGGTTACAGCTCTAAAGAAGTAATGAACAAACATTTTACGGAATTCATCCGCCCGGATTATGTCAGTATCGTAGCAAAATCTATAGACGATACCGATTTTGAAGTCAATGAGCATGACATCATCGAATTTCCGGTATTCAAAAAAAACGGGGAAGAATTCTGGGTTTCTCAAAAAGTGACCGCCAAAAAAGACAATTCGGGCAAGATCATCGGGTATTCTGCTATAGCAAGAGATATCAGCTTATTAAAACAAATTGAAATTGAAAAAGTAAAAACCCAGCAGAAAATCCTCAAACACAACGATACCTTAAAGCAATTTATGGCGAGTACGTATTCGGCACAGGAGAACTTCACAACCATCCTAAACAACATCCTAGTAACGGGTTCGCGCACGATGGAAATCAATCGTGCAAGTTATTGGAATTATTTTTCCGATAAAATCAAATGCGAAAATCTCTACGAGTTGCACAAAGACCGCTTCGAAAATGGCTTTGTACTCAGCCGTGAAAAGTACCCGCATTATTTTGAAACCATCGAAAAAGAAATGCAAATTATCGCGGAAGATGTCGCTAAAAACCCTGTCGTCAAGGAGCTTTGCCTAGATTATATCCCGGAAAATAATATTTATTCCTTATTAGATACACCGGTTTTTATCAATGGTGAACTCAAAGGCATCATTTGTTTTGAATCAGTCGGTGCAATCAAAAACTGGGATAATGAAGATATTTCATTTGCCCGTTCGCTCGCCGATTTGATTGTCATTTCATTAGAATCTCAACTACGAATGGAAGCCGAGAAAAAACTGGCGTATAAAAGTGAACTGCTTTCGGCTATGGCATTATGTACCGAAAAATTCCTGCAAAGTCGAAATCAGATTGAGATTTTCCAAGAAACTTATCCACTAATCGGAAAAGTTACCAATGCCGATCATTTGTATTATTATGAAAATGATCCTGCGACAAACCTAATTTGTCAGAAATACAAATGGGGCAAAGAAAATGTCACCTTACAAATTACGCCGTTGCAAAACTTTACGCATGATAGCTTAGAGGAAATTGTATCTAAAATTAAAAGAAAAAAATATTTCAATACGATTACTCGAAAACTTGAAGACACTTTTTTGAAGCAATTGTTAATGGATAATGACATCAAATCGATCCTTGTTTTTCCGATTTTCATTAAAGAGGAATTAACCGGTTTTATTGGTTTGGATGATTGTAGTATTGAACGAAATTGGACGGAAGATGAGATTACCATCCTACAAACTTTAGCAAGCAATATTGCGTCTTCTATAGAGCGTATTTCCAATGAAGAAGAAATCAACAAAAGCGAAGAAAAATTCCGTCTTTTGGCGAACAATATTCCAGGAACAGTGTATCTATCAAAATATGATGAAAAATGGTCTAAAATATATCTCAATGATGAAATCGAAAATCTTACGGGTTATCCGAAATCGAAGTTTCTAGAAAATACGCTGCATTTTATCGATCTGGTACATCCCGAGGATCTCGAAATTGTCACCTCAGTAGCCAAAAAACTATATAAAGAAAAAAAGAAAATTCATCTCACTTACCGCATCCTGCACAAAAATGGCCATTTGGTTTGGGTAGAAGAATTTGGTGAGCCAATTATTAAGGATGGTGAAATACAATTTATTGGTGGGATTTTTATCGATATCACCGAAAGAAAATTGGCTGAAAACATTCTTACCGAAAAAGAAATTGCTGAAGCAGCCAACAAAGCAAAATCTGAATTTCTCGCCAATATGAGCCATGAAATCCGAACACCGCTCAACGGAATCATCGGTTTTACGGATTTATTGATGAATACTAAGTTGGAGGATTTCCAAAAACAATACATGTATACTATCAATCAGTCCGCTAATCTACTGATGGAAGTAATCAGCAACATTCTCGATTTTTCTAAAATTGAATCTGGGAAACTAGAACTCAACATCGAAAAATATAATATTATCGAATTGTCGCATCAGGTCATCGAATTGGTCAAATACGAATCGAATCTCAAGCACATCCAACTGATTCTAAATATCGATGAAAATGTCCCTGAATATATCCATCTCGATTATATCCGGATCAAACAGGTGTTGATCAACCTGCTAAGCAACGCAGTGAAATTTACCGAAAAAGGAAAAATAGAACTCCACATTACCTGCCTCAGCAAACGGGACGACAAAGCCATGCTGCGCTTCTCCGTTAAAGATACCGGAATCGGTATCAAGAAAAATAATCAGGAAAAAATATTTGAGGCGTTCTCGCAGGAAGACAGTTCGACAACCAAAAAATTCGGCGGCACCGGTTTGGGACTATCAATTTCCAACCAACTGTTGAACCTGATGGAAAGTCACCTGCAACTAATCAGCGTTTATGGAGAAGGAAGCGAATTCTTCTTTGATGTCGAATTGAAAATGGCTTCCGGGATTGATTTTAATGAGAAAATTAAAAAATCATCCGGAAAAAAAACAGAAAGCAGTACTGCCAATTACCGCAACAACAGTATAACGGTACTAATTGCTGAGGATAATAAAATCAACATGCTTTTGGCAAAAACACTGATCAAGCAAATTTTGCCTAATTCTACTATCATCGAAGCTTTTAACGGACAAGATGCTATAGATAAATTTACACAATCTCCTATTGATATTATTTTTATGGATGTGCAAATGCCGGTGATGAATGGCTATGTCGCTACGCAAAGAATCCGGGAGTTGCAGACAGAAAGAATTCCAATCATTGCACTGACTGCCGGAACAGTTATGGGTGAAAGAGAAAAATGCCTCGAAGCCGGGATGGACGATTACGCTTCGAAACCGATAATAAAAGATACTCTTGAAATGATTATTTTAAAATGGGTAAAAGTGAAATCACTTTAAAATTTTCCGTAAATTCACTTTGCTTAGAATCGAAACCGCAATTACTAAACCTTAAAATTCAAAATCATGAAATGGATTGGCAGAAGACAAAGTGACAATATGGAAGACCGCAGAGGAGTTAGCGGCGGACATGTAGCAGTTGGTGGTGGAATCATTGGCGTTATCGTCCTATTAATTAATGTTTTTGGTGGCGAAAATGCGAAACAGTTAGCCCCGGTTTTAGAGCAATTTCAGCAAGGACAGACGACAGAACAAACTACAAGGGAATTAACTCCTGAAGAAAAACAATTGGGCGAATTTGCTTCGACGATTCTAGCCGACACCGAAGATACCTGGAAAAAAATATTTGAGGAAAACGACCTTACGTACGAAAACCCAAAGATGATCTTGTTTACAAGTAATGTGGAAACAGGCTGCGGCTCGGCTTCAGCTGCTTCCGGGCCTTTCTATTGTCCAACTGATAAAACCGTCTATATGGATTTGGCTTTTCTACAAGAACTTAAATCCCGTTTTGGTGCCGAAGGAGGTGACTTTGCGCTAGCATATATTATCGCCCATGAAGTCGGGCACCACGTTCAAAATCTGTTAGGGACTTCTACAAGGATGCGCCAATTGCAGGAAGGAAAGTCGGAAGCTGAAGCAAATAAATTATCGGTTTCACTCGAATTACAGGCCGATTTTTATGCAGGATTATGGACCTATTACAATAATGCAAGAACCCATATGTTGGAGGCAGGAGATATCGAAGAAGCATTAAGTGCTGCCAATGCGGTTGGTGATGACGCTATTCAAAGCAAAATGCAAGGCCATGTCGTGCCGGATAGTTTTACACATGGTACTTCACAGCAAAGAATGTATTGGTTCAACCGTGGTTATAAATCAGGGGATCTTAAACAAGGAGATACGTTTCGGGAATTACAATAAAAAACGGAAGCAGAGCGAGAACTGCTAAGGATATTTAAAAATCGACAAACTCAAATATAAGAACAGCTGAGTTTCATTCGTGTTTCATTTTAAGCTTCTTCTTCCTCCACACCTGCTGCATTTGATTTCGAATAGCCGCGCCATTTTTCGATGAGTTCTTTCATATCGTCCGGAAGTTCAGTATCAAAACGCATCAGTGCTCCGGTCGTAGGATGCACGAATCCTAAAGTCTTCGCATGCAATGCCTGGCGTGGTAAAATCTTAAAACAATTATCGATAAACTGTTTGTATTTGGTAAACGTCGTTCCTTTCAAAATCAAATCACCGCCATAACGTGCATCATTAAATAACGGATGCCCGATATGCTTCATATGCACCCGAATCTGGTGCGTCC
>JBBRXW010000102.1:0-7190 GCA_038238295.1 Flavobacteriales bacterium
CAGCTTTCATACAGCCAAATTTTGAGTTTGTCAGGGAATGGGCAGAACTGCATCATATTGCCATAGGCGATAATGCTTCAATTGCCACCAATCCTAAGGTGATTGAGCGCATTCAAGAAGAAGTCGATGCTTTGAATGAAAAATTCGGCAATTGGGAAAAAATCAAAAAAATTGAACTGACACCCGATGTTTGGTCTATCAATGGCGGACATCTAACACCGACACTCAAGCTAAAACGTAAAATCGTGATGGAAAAATACCAGTCACTTTATAAACAAATTTACGGCGCTACTTCCTAAAACAAGGCTTTTTTGAGTTTTATTAATGTTTATAACTGGTTCAACAACTGTTAAATTTTGGTCAGTAAAATAAATAAATTTACTTAAACCAATTAAAATCAAAACATTATGAACGTCAAAAATTTTTTACTTGCAGGAATTGCAGGAGGAATTACAGATTTTTTGTTAGGCTGGATATTTTACGGAATACTGTTCCGTGAGTATTTCGGTAGCGCAGAACCCAATCTCACGTTTATCTTTTTGGGATGCTTGTCTTTCGGTTTTGTCATTTCCTACATATTTGTGAGATGGGCAAATATCGTAAATTTTACCACCGGTATGAAAGCCGGAGCCGTAATCGGTTTACTTTTCGGATTGATGGACAATTTCTTCCGATCCGCTATGGGTGGCGGTGTTGTCGATTATCAAAGATTTGCTCTTGATGTTGCCATTTGTCTCGTAATTGGTGCTGTAGTCGGTGCCGTTGTAGGCGCTGTAAACGGGAGCCTTTCAAAAAGTGTCGCATAAAACATTGTAAAACTCTTTTTAAAACTCTCCTTTGGGGAGTTTTTTTTATACCTGAATTTTTTCAAAATATTTTTAATTTTATTATGCGTGCATAGTATTTTTATGTATCTTTGGATTGTTATCCCAAAAATATGAAAGAGAAAACAATAGATTATATCCTTCGGGCAACATGGCAAGCGGTGGCGAGAATGTATAACGAGGAAGCCGCAAAATATGATGGGACGATGGCGACTGGTTTTGCGTTACTGAGCTTGGATAAAGAAGACGGAACACCTTCCACGACACTTGGTCCCAAAATGGGAATGGAAGCCACAAGCCTGACCAGAACCTTAAAATCGATGGAAGACAAAGGTTTGATTATTCGCAAGAGGAACCCCAATGACGGCCGTGGTGTATTAATTTATCTGACCGAATTTGGTAAAGAAAAAAGAGAATTGTCCCGAACTACTGTTTTGAAATTCAACGAAACCATCCGTCAGAACATCAGCGATGAAAAACTGCAGCACTTCATCGAAGTAGCTGAAACCATACACGAACTCATCCAGGAAAAAAATATTTTTAATCAAGAAATAAAATGAAAAGAACCATTAAAAAAGTCGCGGTCATTGGTTCCGGAATTATGGGTTCCGGCATTGCCTGCCATTTTGCTAATATTGGGGTCGAAGTTTTGTTGTTAGACATTATTCCGAATGAACTCACCGAAGTGGAAACTAAGAAAGGATTGACATTAGAAAGTAAAATCGTCCGAAATCGATTGGTCAATGATCATTTGATAACTGCTTTAAAATCGAAACCCTCTCCCATTTACCATCAGAAATTTGCTAGTCGGATTACTACCGGAAATACTACGGATGACATGGCTAAGATTGCCACTGCCGACTGGATTATTGAAGTCGTTGTCGAGCGTTTGGATATCAAAAAATTAGTATTCGAGCAGATTGAAAAATATAGAAAACCAGGGACTCTAATTACCTCAAATACTTCCGGAATTCCAATACATTTTATGAGCGAAGGCAGAAGCGACGATTTCCAAAAACACTTTTGTGGAACGCATTTCTTCAATCCGGCGCGTTATTTAAAATTATTTGAAATCATTCCAGGGCCAAATACATCAGCAGAAGTTTTAGATTTCTTAAACAATTATGGTTCACAATTTCTTGGAAAAACATCCGTCGTTGCAAAAGATACGCCGGCATTTATAGGCAACAGAATTGGGATTTTTGGTATTCAAAGTCTATTTCATTTAGTAAAAGAAATGGGATTGACCATTGAAGAAGTCGATAAACTCACCGGTCCGGTTATCGGTCGACCAAAATCGGCAACATTCCGAACTGTCGATGTAGTTGGTCTAGATACTTTGGTGCATGTTGCCGATGGAATTTATGAAAATTGCCCGAACGACGAAGCACATGAATTATTCAAAATGCCGGACTTCATCAGCAAAATGGTCGAAAACAAATGGCTCGGAAGCAAAACTGGACAAGGATTTTACAAAAAAGTCGACAAAGATATTCTTACTTTAGATTTAGCTACTTTAGAGTATCGTCCCGCTAAAAAAGCATCTTTTGCTACACTAGAATTAACGAAAACCATCGACAAACCTATTGATCGTTTTAAAGTTTTAATTCAAGGAAAAGACAAAGCCGGAGAATTCTACAGAAAAAGTTTCGCAGCCATGTTCGCGTATGTTTCGAACAGAGTTCCTGAAATTACAGATGATTTATATAAAATTGACGATGCCATGAAAGCCGGTTTCGGTTGGGAAAATGGTCCGTTCGAAATATGGGATGCAATCGGTGTTGCCAAAGGAATCGAACTAATGAAAGCCGAAAATCTCGAACCTGCTGCTTGGGTAAATGAAATGCTTGTTTCCGGAAGTTCCAGTTTTTATATGGTGAAGGAAGGCGCTACTTACTACTATGACCTTCCGACAAAAGCACAAATTAAAGTACCCGGACAAGATGCTTTCATTATTTTAAACAACATTCGAGAAAGCAAAAAGGTTTGGAGCAACAGCGGCGCAATAATTCAAGACTTAGGCGACGGTATTTTAAATCTCGAATTCCAATCGAAAATGAATACCATTGGCGGTGACGTTTTATCCGGAATCAATAAAGCGATTGATCTCGCGGAAAAAGAATACCAAGGTTTGGTTATCGGAAATCAAGCGGCCAATTTCTCTGTCGGTGCGAACATTGGAATGATCTTTATGATGGCCGTCGAGCAGGAATACGACGAATTGAACATGGCGATCAAAATGTTTCAAGACACGATGATGCGCGTGCGTTATTCCGGAATTCCAGTAGTTGTTGCACCTCACGGAATGACCTTTGGCGGGGGTTGCGAAATGAGCATGCACGCCGATAAAATTGTCGCGGCAGCAGAAACGTATATTGGTTTGGTCGAGTTTGGTGTTGGCGTCATTCCAGGTGGTGGTGGATCGAAAGAAATGACGTTGCGTGCTTCAGATTTATTTCATAAAAATGATGTCGAATTGAATGTACTTCAAGAATATTTCCTGACGATTGCCATGGCAAAAGTATCGACTTCGGCTTACGAAGCTTTTGATACCGGTATCTTACAACATGGGAAAGATGTGATTGTCGTTAATAAAGACCGTCAGATTGCAGAAGCGAAGAAACACGCTTTACTAATGGCAGAAGCTGGTTACACACAGCCGATACGAAGAAAAGACATCAAAGTTTTGGGTAAACAAGCACTCGGAATGTTCTTGGTTGGAACCGATCAGATGACGGCCGGGAACTTCATTTCCGATCACGATAAAAAAATCGCTAACAAACTTGCTTATGTCATGGCAGGCGGCGATTTGTCCGAACCGACTTTAGTATCCGAACAATATTTATTGGATATCGAAAGAGAAGCCTTTTTGAGTTTATGCACCGAACGCAAGACTTTAGAGAGAATCCAATTTATGTTAACCAAAGGAAAACCACTAAGAAATTAAAATTTAAAACGCCTCTATGAAAACAGCCTATATAGTTAAAGCATACAGAACCGCCGTCGGCAAAGCGCCAAAGGGTGTGTTTCGTTTTAAAAGACCCGACGAATTGGCGGCAGAAACTATTCAATATATGATGAATGAGTTGCCGGATTTTGATAAAAAACGTATCGATGATGTCATGGTTGGAAACGCCATGCCGGAAGCCGAACAAGGTTTGAATGTCGGTCGATTGATTTCGTTAATGGGATTGAATATTGTAGATGTTCCGGGCGTTACCATCAATAGGTACTGCGCTTCTGGACTTGAAACCATCGGAATGGCGACTGCTAAAATTCAGTCTGGAATGGCCAATTGCATCATTGCCGGTGGTGCTGAAAGCATGAGTTTTATACCGATGGGCGGCTACAAACCAACACCCGATTATGCCATTGCCAAAGATGGCCACGAAGATTATTACTGGGGAATGGGGTTGACAGCGGAAGCCGTTGCCAAACAATTCAATGTATCAAGGGCCGATCAGGATGAGTTTGCCTTTCATTCGCATCAAAAAGCATTGAAAGCACAGGCAGAAGGCAAATTCGATAAGCAAATTGTTCCAATTACGATCGAGCAGATTTTCATCAATGAGAACGGAAAAAAAGAAACCAAGTCCTATATTGTTAATAAAGATGAAGGCCCAAGAGCGGACACGAATCTCGCTGCATTAGGAAATTTAAAACCCGTTTTCGCCGCTGACGGAAGTGTTACCGCTGGAAATTCGTCACAAATGAGCGATGGTGCTGCGTTTGTATTAATCATGTCGGAAGAAATGGTCAAAGAACTCCATCTCACTCCTATTGCGCGTTTGGTCAATTTTGCTTCGGCTGGTGTCGAACCTCGAATCATGGGAATTGGGCCGGTAAAAGCGATTCCAAAAGCATTACAACAAGCTGGGTTGCAATTAAAAGACATCGATTTAATCGAATTAAACGAAGCCTTTGCTTCACAATCATTAGCCGTAATTCGCGAATTAGGATTGAATCCCGACATCGTCAATGTCAATGGTGGTGCGATTGCATTAGGTCATCCACTAGGTTGCACCGGAGCTAAATTGTCCGTTCAATTGTTTGATGAAATGAAACGGCGCGGCAGCAAATACGGAATTGTTTCGATGTGTGTAGGAACCGGACAGGGATCAGCCGGAATATATGAATTACTATAACCACAATAAATACTATAAAATGGAAGATATAACCAGAGGTGGGCAGTTTTTGGTAAAAGAAACCAAATGTGAAAACATCTTTACACCGGAAGACTTCTCGGAGGAACAAAAGCTGATGCGCGACTCCGTCAAGGAATTCGTCGACAAAGAAATTTGGCCGAACAAAAACCGTTTCGAAAGCAAAGATTATGCGTTCACTGAAGAATGTATGAAAAAAGCCGGTGAAATGGGATTCTTAAGCGTTGCTGTTCCTGAAACTTATGGTGGAATGGGAATGGGATTCGTAGATACCTGCTTAGTGTGCGACTATATTTCAGGAGCGACCGGTTCGTTTTCTACTGCTTTTGGCGCGCATACCGGAATCGGAACGATGCCAATCACTTTATACGGAACTGAGGAACAAAAGCAAAAATACGTTCCAAAATTAGCTACGGGGGAATGGTTCGGTGCCTATTGTTTGACAGAACCAGGCGCAGGCTCGGATGCGAATTCCGGAAAGACAAAAGCCGTTCTTTCTGAAGATGGTAAATTTTATAGCATCACCGGGCAAAAAATGTGGATTTCAAACGCCGGTTTCTGTAGTGTATTTATCGTTTTCGCCAGAATTGAAAACGACAAAAACATCACTGGATTTATTGTTGAAAATGTCAAAGATAATGGCATTTCAATGAATGAAGAAGAACACAAATTGGGAATCCGCGCTTCTTCAACGCGTCAGGTTTTCTTTAATGAAACGAAAGTTCCTGTAGCAAACATGCTATCGGAAAGAGGCAACGGTTTCAAAATCGCGATGAATGCTTTGAATGTCGGCCGAATCAAATTGGCTGCGGCTTGTCTCGATGCACAACGCCGCGTGACTACTGGTGCCATTCATTATGCAAATGAAAGAATTCAATTTAATACACAGATTTCCCAATTTGGAGCCATACGCTATAAACTAGCTGAAATGGCAACTTCTGCTTATGCCGGAGAAAGCGCTGTATATCGTGCGGCGAAGGATATAGAAACTCGAATTCAACTTCGGGAACAGGAAGGTGCAACACATCAGGATGCTGAACTCAAAGGGGTCGAAGAATTTGCCATTGAATGTTCTATTTTAAAAGTCGCTGTTTCAGAAGATATTCAGAATTGTGCTGATGAAGGCATTCAGATTTTGGGCGGAATGGGATTTTCGGAAGATACTCCAATGGAGAGTGCGTGGCGCGATGCCCGTATTTCAAGGATTTATGAAGGAACCAATGAAATCAATAGAATGCTATCTGTCGGAATGTTAATCAAAAAAGCATTCAAAGGGCATGTAGATTTGCTAGGACCGGCCACTAAAGTCCAGGAAGAATTATTGGGAATTCCATCTTTTGATACACCCGATTATTCCGAATTATTTTCAGAAGAAAAAGAAATGATCGGTAAATTGAAGAAAGCCTTTCTAATGGTAGCCGGTGGAGCCGTTCAGAAATACGGCCCGGATTTAGACGCACACCAGCAATTATTGACCGCTGCTGCAGATATGCTGATTGAAATTTATATGGCTGAATCATCGCTTTTGAGAACGGAAAAATCAGCCAAAAAAGAAGGAGAAGGCCAAGTACAGGAGCAGATTGCAATGGCAAAATTATATCTGTACAAAGCCGTCGACATTATTACTCAGAAAGGAAAAGAGAGTATCATTTCGTTTGCGGAAGGCGACGAACAGCGCATGATGCTGATGGGATTGCGTCGATTTACCAAATATACCAACATGCCAAATATTGTGGCCTTGCGGGAAACGATTACTACAAAATTAGTAGCCGAGAACAGCTATTGCTTTTAAAATACTACGATAGTTATAAATTGTTGAAAAAACCGTTACTCAGAACGGTTTTTTTATTTCATTTAAAATTTTATTTTAGTAAAAAATTAAACGATGAAAATATTAGGTATAGGTTCAAGGATCAACCATTCAGACTACGGTAAAGGAGTCATCACCAATGTATCTTCAAAAGAATATTGGGTGACTTTTATTGAAAACGGATTAGAAACCATCGCTATCGACAGTGAGTTTGAAGTGATAGAGGCTGCTGAAAATGAAGTTGATACGATAAGTTTTTATGATGTGGAGCAAAGCTTGTTGACAATTCTTAAAAAATGGAATGGTCTGGGAGAACCCGTCGCTATTGGTGATAAGTGGAAAGGTGGTAAGATGATTCTCGAACCGGGACAAACAGGATTGGCTGCCAAAGAC
>JBBRXW010000103.1:0-7177 GCA_038238295.1 Flavobacteriales bacterium
AGATTTGCTCCGCGCTGACAAATCGACTATGGCCCACGGATTAGAAGCACGCGTTCCGTTTTTAGACAGAGACTTTTTAGACATGTCGATGCTCATCAAAGCCGAAGAAAAATTACCTAAAACCTATGACGGTATTGAGAAATACATTTTGAGAAAAGCGTTCGATACGCCACAAGACCCGTATTTACCAACAGAAGTTTTGTGGAGACAAAAAGAGCAATTTTCTGATGGCGTAGGCTATAACTGGATCGACCAGCTGATTGCGTATTGCACTTCAAAAGTGAGTGACGAGCAATTAGCAGCAGCGGCAACAAAATATCCGTACAACACACCAGTCACAAAAGAAGCGTTCTTCTACAGAGAAATCTTCCACAAACATTATCCGCAGTTGAGCGCAGCACAAACCGTCCGCAAATGGATTCCAAAATGGCAGGACAACCAAGATCCGAGCGGAAGAGCCAATTCAGCCCACGTGAAAGCGGATACCGAAATCGCCAAAATATCGGTAAGTATTTCCTAAGAGTTTAGTTTATTTTGATTATAGTTAGTATTTTTAGCGTTCCGGATTCATTCCCCGGAGCGCTTTTTCTATTTGAATTGTAATTAATTAAAATATACATTTTATGAAAACATTTTTGCTGATTATTCTTGCTGCGCTTTCTTTTTTAATGCCTCAGGAAAACAAAAGATTGACTGGAAAATACAAAACGGTATTCGATAAAAAATACCAACAACAAGTCTATGAATTAAATTTTAAAGACAGCACCTACATGAAAAAAATGCCTGACATGGTAACCTACAAAGGGAAGATAACCTACGAGAAATTTAAAACTACGTTCCGGCAGAATAATGAAGACGACCCTTTAGAAATAGACAATAAAGAAATCAATAAAGACACGATGGCATTTATCATAAGAAATAAAGTGGATTTGTCAGCAATCAAAGGCCGCGGAAAACTGATAAAAATAAAATAATGCCGCTCACGCTCACTTTCCAATTCCACGAATTGCCGTTAGCACATCCGTTTACGATATCACGCTATACGGTCAATATTCAAAAAACAGTAGTGGTCTGTATTTCCGACGGCACGTCTTCGGGTTATGGAGAAGCTACTGCCAATCCTTATTATCACAGCACTCCCGAACGATTGACAGCAAGTTTGTTGAAAGCAAAACCTATCGTAGATACCAGCAAGGCATTAACTCCAAAAGTATTATGGGAACAATTGGCAGCTGTTCTTGAAGATGATTATTTCGCCTTGTGCGCTGTCGATATTGCCTATTGGGATTATTACGCCCGCAAACATCACAAGACTGTCCGAAGTTACTTTTCGAAAGATCAAGAAAAAACACCTTTGACTTCCTACACGATTGCCATCGATTCGCTCGAAGTGATGAAAGAGAAAATCCTCGAAAAACCATGGCCGATTTATAAAATCAAATTGGGAATGCCACATGATATTGACATCGTAAAACACTTGCGTGAAATTACCGATGCTGTTTTCCGGATCGATGCCAATTGTGCTTGGACGGCAGAGCAAACCATTGTCAACGCCAAAATCCTAAAGGATATGAATGTCGAATTCATCGAACAGCCTTTGAAAGTGGAAGATATCGAAGGAATGAAACAGGTAAAAGCCAACTCCGTTTTGCCGATCATCGCCGATGAAAGTTGCCAGCGCGAAGAAGATGTGGAAAGTTGCTCGGGACTTTTTGATGGCATCAATATCAAATTGATGAAATGCGGTGGAATTACCCCGGCATTGCGCATGATTGAAAACGCGCGGAAAAAAGGGCTTTTCGTAATGGCAGGCTGCATGACGGAATCAACAGTCGGAATTTCAGGATTGTGTCAAATGGCATCACTTTTAGATTATTTAGACTCCGACGGCGCGTTGCTTCTGAGCCACGATATTGCCGAGGGCGTACGCTTCGATTTTGGTAAAATTTCCTATCCAAATGCCTTTGGAACCGGAGTGAAAATGCATCCCGAATAAATCAACAAATTGTTAATAACTTCATGCCTAAAAGCGCTATTTCTACTGGGATATCATCCCTGTTTTTATATATTTGCGTGTTATACAAAAAATACATTTTTTAGATAAAATTTATATGAGCGAAGAAGTCAAAAAACACAATTATTCAGCAGACAGTATTCAAGCATTAGAAGGAATGGAGCACGTAAGAATGCGTCCATCGATGTACATTGGAGATGTAGGTGTAAGAGGGTTGCACCATTTGGTTTATGAAGTTGTCGACAACTCTATCGATGAGGCCATGGGCGGACATTGCGACACGATTGGTGTAGCAATTAATGAAGATGGATCGGTTACCGTTGAAGATAATGGCCGCGGTATTCCGGTCGATATGCACAAAAAAGAAGGGGTTTCCGCACTTGAGGTGGTTATGACAAAAATCGGTGCCGGAGGTAAATTTGATAAAGATTCATATAAGGTTTCTGGTGGACTCCACGGTGTTGGGGTTTCGGTGGTAAATGCACTTTCGAAACACATGAGGTCGACCGTATTTAGAGACGGTAAAATATACGAGCAGGAATACGAAAGAGGGAAGTCATTATACCCTGTTAAACAAATCGGTGAGACGACCAAAAGAGGAACGATGCAAACGTTCTATCCGGACGACCAGATTTTTACTCAAACAACAGAATTTTCTTTTGATACGCTTTCGGCACGTATGCGCGAATTGTCATACCTGAATAAAGGAATTACGATCACGTTTACAGACAAAAGAGAGAAAGATGATAAAGGCGAATATAATGTAGAAGTCTATCATTCTACAGAAGGACTTAAAGAGTACATTCGATACTTAGACGGGAATCGTGAACCCATCATCGCACACGTTATCTCTATGGATAATGAAAAAGGAGAAATTCCTGTTGAGGTCGCATTGATTTACAACACCAGTTATACTGAGAATATTTTTTCTTATGTCAATAATATCAATACACATGAAGGGGGAACGCACTTGCAAGGTTTCAGAACCGGGCTTACGCGTTCGTTGAAAAAATATGCCGATGCTTCCGGAATGCTCGATAAATTGAAATTTGAAATCGCCGGTGATGACTTCCGCGAAGGATTAACTGCGATTATTTCGGTGAAAGTACAGGAACCTCAATTTGAAGGACAAACCAAAACCAAACTTGGAAACAGAGAAGTTGTTTCTCCGGTAAGTCAAGCGGTGAGCGAAATGATCGAAAATTATTTGGAAGAAAATCCAAATGACGCGAGAATCATCGTTCAGAAAGTAATCCTAGCAGCGCAAGCGCGTCACGCAGCGAAGAAAGCGCGTGAGATGGTGCAGCGTAAAACCGTTCTTGGTGGTGGTGGATTGCCTGGAAAATTATCCGATTGTTCGGAACAAGATCCTGCAAAATGTGAAGTATATCTTGTCGAGGGAGATTCGGCAGGTGGAACCGCGAAACAAGGACGAGATCGTAATTTTCAAGCCATTTTACCTTTGAGAGGTAAGATTTTGAATGTCGAAAAAGCAATGCACCACAAAGTATTCGAAAACGAAGAAATCCGAAATATCTTTACGGCACTTGGCGTAACAGTTGGAACGGAAGACGATAGCAAAGCCTTGAACTTAGAAAAACTACGCTACCACAAAGTAATTATTATGTGTGATGCGGATGTCGATGGGAGCCACATCTCTACCTTAATATTGACATTCTTCTTCCGATTCATGAAAGAGCTGATCGAGGAAGGGCATGTCTATATCGCTGCACCGCCTTTATACTTAGTAAAGAAAGGAAATAAGAAAGAATACGCCTGGAACGATGATCAGCGTGATATTGCCAATGAAAGAATGGGCGGAAGCGCAGCAATTCAAAGGTATAAAGGTTTGGGAGAAATGAATGCGGAGCAATTGTGGGAAACTACGATGGACCCAAGTTACCGAACTTTACGCCAGGTGAATATCGATAGTTTGGCCGAAGCCGACAGGGTGTTCTCGATGTTGATGGGCGATGAGGTGCCGCCTCGTCGTGAATTTATCGAGAAGAACGCGGTCTATGCGAAAATCGATGCGTAGTTCGTAACGGATGGCCTAGCCCCGATAGAAAGGAAAATCCTCGCAGAGATTTGGGATGATAGCGGGATTAGCTTCTAATACAAAAAAAAAACGATTAAAATTTAGATACAATGAAAGTTACGATAGTAGGAGCAGGAAACGTCGGTGCCACTTGCGCAGACGTAATTGCTTACAGAGGAATTGCAAGTGAAGTGGTATTGTTGGATATCCGTGAAGGTTTTGCCGAAGGTAAGGCGATGGATATCAGCCAATGTACCGCCAACACCGGTTTTAACACGAGAGTGAACGGGATCACCAATGATTATTCGAAAACCGCGAACAGTGATGTGGTCGTGATTACTTCGGGAATTCCAAGAAAACCTGGAATGACACGGGAAGAATTGATTGGAATTAACGCCGGGATTGTAAAATCGGTGGTCGATAATGTGTTGACACATTCTCCAAATACGATTGTCGTGGTGGTTTCGAATCCGATGGATACGATGACGTACCTAGCTTTGAAAGCCACGGGCTTGCCGAAAAACAGAATCATCGGAATGGGTGGCGCTTTAGACAGCTCCCGTTTTAAATACTACTTATCGAAAGCATTAGACAAACCGATTAATGATATTTCAGCGATGGTAATTGGCGGGCATGGAGACACGACGATGATTCCATTAACACGTTTGGCTTCGTACAACGGAATTCCAGTTTCTGAATTTTTATCACAAGAGCAATTAGATAAAGTAGCGGCGGATACGATGGTCGGTGGCGCTACGTTAACCGGACTTTTAGGAACGTCTGCCTGGTATGCTCCGGGAGCTTCTGTTGCGTATTTAGTCGATAGCATTTTGAACAACCAAAAGAAAATGATTGCCTGTTCAGTAATGCTCGAAGGCGAGTACGGACAGAACGACATCTGCATTGGCGTGCCGTGTATCATCGGTAAAGATGGGATTGAGCAGATTGTTGATATCAAATTGAATGACGCAGAAAAAGCGGCTTTCGCGAAAAGTGCCGAAGCGGTTCGAAGCATGAATGCCGACCTGAAAACGGTTTTAGCGTAATCTTTTTTTACCTATTATAAAGAAGACTGCAAATGGGCAGTCTTTTTTTTGAGATTAATCGATAAATAAATTGGTTAATCTTATCGTAAATTATATATTTGCTCGGTTTAAAAAATGCGAGAACCGTTGTGTTGGAAAAATTTACTTTAAATTTTAAAAATTCAATATCGTTTTAACATTTTAATAAAATATTACAAACAAAAAATAATTAATTACTAGTAATAATGCAGAATAGAGGACTCGTTAAATTTTTTGCAATTTTATTTGCATTGGTAAGCATTTACCAACTTTCTTTCACTTTCGTATCGCATAATGTTGAAAATGACGCAAAGCTTTTTGCGAAAGGGAATTCCGAAAAAGAATTGAAATATTTAGATTCGATTGGAAAAGAAAAAGTATTCAATCTCGGATTCACCGATTTCACTTATAATGAAGTCAAGGATAAAAAAATCAATAAGGGTCTTGACCTTGAAGGCGGAATCAATGTTCAGCTTCAGATCTCCGTAAAAGACATCATCAAAGGATTGTCGAACAATTCTAAAAACCCGGTTTTCAATCAGGCGTTGGCGAATACTACCAAAAACCGTAAAGGAAATGAAGATTACCTGGATGTTTTTTTCAGAGAATTCGAAACTGCTGCTAACGGGACAACCAAATTAGCATCTCCGGATATTTTTGCAAATAAAACGTTAGGTGACGAGATCAACTTCAAGATGACCGATGACCAAGCGAAGAAAGTGATCCGTAAAAAAGTTGACGAATCGATCGAATCTGCTTTTGAAGTATTGAGAAAACGTATCGATAAATTCGGCGTAACCCAACCAAACATCCAAAAATTAGGGCAGTCAGGAAGAATCTTAGTAGAACTTCCAGGTGCGAAAGACGTAGACCGTATCAAAAAATTATTGCAGAGTACAGCGCAATTGGAATTCTGGGAAACCTACAAAATCGATGAGATGGGTAATTTCCTTATGGCAACCAACAACGCTTTGAAGGCTACCGAGAAAACGGTCGCTCCTGCAATGGAAACTAAAACAGCTGCTAACGATTCGATCAATAAATTATTGACAGACGATAAAGTAAAAGATTCTACCGCCACTAAAAAAGATATCGGTCCATTGTTCGAGAAATTCGTTTCTCAAGGTGGCGGTCCAGTATTGGCAGTGGTCGATCCTAAAGATACTGCAGCGGTCAATGGATATTTGAAAAGACAAGACATCAAAGCGTTATTGCCGGCTGACAAGCGTTACGCTAAATTTGTTTGGGGCAAGCCTTCCATAAATGTTGACGAAAAAACTAAAAAAGAAACGACGACAGTCGGTTTATATGCCTTAAAAGGGAACAGAGACAACCAAGCTTCTATGAGCGGTGGTGTCGTGACTGACGCAAGAGATTCCTTCGACCAATTAGGCAAACCATCGGTAACCATGCAAATGAGCGGTGCCGGTGCAAAATCATGGGAAGAATTAACTGGAAAAGCATACAATACAAAAGGATATATCGCAATTGTTTTGGATGATATCGTATATTCTGCGCCAGGGGTAACCAGTGGACCCATTTCAGGTGGTAGATCTGAAATCTCCGGAGCGTTTGAAGTAACAGAAACTAAAGATTTAGCCAACGTATTGCGTGCGGGTAAATTACCTGCTGCGGCTGAAATCGTGCAATCAGAAGTGGTCGGACCATCCTTAGGTCAGGAAGCTATTGATAACGGAACCACTTCAGCAATTATAGGGCTATTAATCATCTCTCTTTGGATGATCGTTTACTACGGTAAAGCAGGTTGGTTCGCCAATGTCGCGTTAGCGATCAACTTATTGTTCTTGTTCGGAATCTTAGCGAGCTTAGGTGCTGTGTTGACATTGCCGGGTATCGCAGGTATCGTACTTACAATGGGAACCGCGGTCGATGCGAATATCATTATCTACGAAAGGGCAAAAGAAGAACTCCGCGCCGGAAAAACCATCGAAGATGCCATCAAAGCATCGTACGGATGGAAAGGAGCAATGCGTTCTATCGTTGATGCGAACGTCACCCACATTTTAATTGGTGGGGTATTATTGATCTTTGGTACTGGAC
>JBBRXW010000104.1:0-7171 GCA_038238295.1 Flavobacteriales bacterium
GGGAAAATCAGATATCCGATCTGAAACATGTTATAGGTTCAGTTTGATTGTAATTATAAACTTATATTTGCCCTAATTTAATTAGGGTTTTTTTATGGTCAATTTAAATGGTTTGCTCGTTGCCGCCGCAAAAGATTTGTTATTTAATAACCGCGGTTTCCTTTACGGTGATGGCGTTTTCGAAACTTTAAAAATTAGAAATAACAAAATTCTCTTTTTAGAAGATCACTACTTCAGGCTAATGGCCGGCATGCGTATCGTCAGAATGGAAATCCCAATGAACTTTACTATGGAGTATTTCGAAGAACAAATCCTTGGCATAGCAAATGCCAATCAATGTGCAGATAGCGCTAGGGCAAGAATCACCGTTTACAGAAATGATGGCGGTCTTTATTTACCACAAACCAATAGTGTAAGTTATGTTATTCAGGCCATTGCTTTAGAAAACTCCCTTTATTCTATTGATGATATTATTTATGAAGTTGATCTTTATAAGGACTTCTATATTTCCAAACAATTGTTATCGACGGTAAAAACTACTAATAAGCTGATCCATATTACAGGGAGCATTTTTGCAAGTGAAAATGGTTTACAGAATTGTCTTTTAATGAATGATGAAAAAAATGTCATCGAAGCATTGCAAGGAAATCTCTTTATGTATGTTGGAAATAAATTGATAACACCGCCGGTTTCCGATGGATGTCTCAATGGAATAATGCGTAAAAAAATCCTATCGATAGCGAAGACAATAGACGGTTTGGAAGTTGTAGAAACATCCATCTCTCCGTTTGAACTTCAGAAGGCAAACGAACTTTTTACAACGAATGTTATTAAAGGAATTCAATCTATTACCAAATATAGGAAGAAAGAGTATGAAAATGAGTTGGCAAATAGACTAACCGTATTATTAAATGAATCGATTAATTAAGTAGCGGATTTTCAGGCGCATTCGACCACAGGATGTAATCGCCCCCAAGCTCTAATATTTTTTCCTTCCAGAAATCGGTTGTAGATTTTCCTATAATCTTGTTTTCATATAGGTTTTCTGTAAGAATCCAAGAATTTGATTTCATTTCGTTTTCCAATTGTTGCGCTTCCCAACCAGTATAGCCAAGGAAAAACCGGATATTGTCTTTTTTGATTTGTCCAGTATTGATGAGGTTTTTAGTCAATTCAAAATCACCGCCCCAAAATATGCCACTCGAGATTTCGACACTATTGGTAATTAATTCCGGAATATTGTGGATGAAATAAAGATTGTCCTGTTCTACCGGGCCACCATTATAAATCTTAAAATTGGCCTCGACATCAGGAACCAGGTCATTTATTGTATACTTCAAAGGCTTGTTGATGATAAAACCAACCGACCCTTCATCATTATGATCCGCTAACAATATAACCGAACGATTAAAAGATAAATCGCCAATTATAGAAGGCTCAGCAATCAGCAAATGTCCTTTTTTTAATTTTTCTGATATCATCTGAATCGCAATTTTTATTAAATTTAATAAAAAATTATTGGAATATGCAAATAAATCCTATACTATTTAAAAAAAAAGCCCCCAAAATGGAGACTTTTAATGTATATAAAATAAACTTTTATTAGTTTACTGATCCTTCTAAATCTGCACCAGCCTTGAATTTAACAACATTCTTAGCAGCAATTTTAATAGTTTTTCCAGTTTGTGGGTTTCTACCATCTCTAGCCGCTCTTTTAGAAACTGACCAAGATCCAAAACCTACTAAAGATACTCTTCCACCTTTTTTCAAAGTACCACCTACGTTACCTAAAAATGATTCTAAAGCTAATTTAGCAGCAGCTTTAGTGATTCCTGCATCTGCAGCGATAGCATCGATTAATTCTGATTTGTTCATAATAATAGTTATTTATTGTTGGTTAAACATTATGTTATTAAAACAAATTTAATAGGAATTCCTTACTGCGCAAGAGATTTAGCCTGTTTTTAGTCGATTTGTTGATAACTCGATTGTTTTGTTGATAAGGAAGGCTGGTTTTGTTGGTTTTCCTTACGATTCACAATTCCGCAACCTAACAGGCATAGGCTTTTGCAGAAAAGTTGATTCCGTTTAGTAACTCCGAAGTCATCATTTTTTTCTTTCCCGGAAGCTGTAAACTGTCAATTTTGATAAAGCCATCTTTTACGGCAATCTTCAATTCTTTTTTTGTGGCTATAATGACGCCCATCTCTTGGTCGTGTTTTTCCGGCTGAAATTGTCCTTCATAAATTTTCACTGACCATTCCTGTTCTTCATCCTTTATACAACACCAAGCAGCAGGATGCGGTGAAAGGCCGCGGATTAAATTGTAAATTTCACTTCCAGATTTCGTCCAATCAATTTTACAATTGTCTTTATTTAATTTATAAGCGGTTTTTAATTGCTGCGTTTCCGTTTGGATAGTCGTGCTAACATCTCCTTTTTCAATCTTTGTTAACGTATCGACAACGGCTTTACTTCCAATCACCATCAGCCGATCATGCAAATGCCCGGCATCTTCTTCATCAGCAATTGGAGTTTCATAACTCAGGATCATCGCACCGGTATCAATTTTATCATCAATAAAAAATGTCGTCACACCTGTTTTCGTTTCTCCATTAATCACCGCCCAATTGATAGGCGCCGCCCCTCGATAATCGGGCAGGAGCGAAGCATGTAGATTAAATGTGCCCAACTTTGGCATTCTCCAAACGACTTCCGGCAACATTCGAAATGCGACAACTACCTGCAAATTCGCCTTCAAATCTTTCAATTCCTGTAAAAAGCCTTCGTCCTTCAAATTCGTCGGTTGTAGTAATTTCAAATTGTTTTCCAACGCGTATTCTTTCACCGCGGAATACTTTATCTTCTGTCCACGCCCAGCAGGTTTGTCCGCTGCCGTAATGACTCCCACGACTTGATAATTATGTTTGACAATCGCATCTAAAATACCGACCGCAAATTCCGGAGTGCCCATAAATACTATTCGCAATGCTTCCATTATTTTTTTAAGGTATATTGATTGTTGGGTTTCAAAACCACAATGTCATTTTCTAACAACATTTGTAGTGCAAAGATAACATCGTTCGAGGCATATTGAGATAACTTTTCGATTTCTCTTGAATTTAAATCCGCCGTTTTCAAAAGCTCCAGTATTTTTTGCGTGGTCGATGTGATATCCGTTTTTGGTTTAATTTTTTGAATGCAATATGAACAAATGCCGCAAGGCTTACTATCCGTTTCCCCGAAATAAGATACGATCAATTGGCTTTTACAATCACTTTTATTATTGACATAATTCAGAACGGCATTCAGTTGCTCGACCTTTAGCTGGTTCTGATATTCGAGATATTTTGCAATACGGTTAATGGTTTTCTCATCTTCACGGACTTCATTAAAAACCAAAACGGCGTCATTATTTTTGGCTTGGTACGAAATGATTTCCTTTTCATTTAATTTTTGAAGAACCTCATGCACCTGCAATTCGGTATGATTCGATTTTTTAGCAATCAATGCCAAATTGAAAGCCGTCGGCATCTCATAGATTCCGGGATAAGTTCGTAAAATAGTCAGAATGATTTCTTCCTCTTTTGGATTCAAACTCATATACCGCATGACTTCTTTCGATGAAATCAAAAACTGCAATGCGATTTTTTCTGAAAATTCTGTCGATAACGTTACGATTCCTTGTCGATCTAGAAATTGCATCGCATGATACGTTTTCAAAACCGGGAATCCATATTTAGAACAAAACGAATTCAAATTAAACGGAAATACTTCATTGATGCCTTCACCATAAGCGATTTGAAAATAATTGCACAACTTCAAATACATTTCCAAAAGGAATTTTTTATCCGGAAGTAAATGTATTGATTGGTCTTTAGCCTGGAAAATATCCGACGGGCTCGTCAGTAAAACAGCAAACGCTTTTTCTCCATTTCTCCCTGCGCGACCAGCTTCCTGATAGTAGTTCTCGATGTTTTCCGGAAGTTGTATATGAATGACGGTTTTGACATTCGCTTTATCGATGCCCATTCCAAAGGCATTCGTAGCGACAATAATCTGTACTTTTTCCTGCATCCACAGCTGCATGTTTTTATCTTTTTCTTTTGATGGGAGTCCACCGTGATAAAACGTCGCCTTAAATCCCAATGCTAGCAATTGATTCGATACATCAAGGCACGACTTCCGGTTGCAGACATAAATGATAGACGGCTTCGGATTCTTCTTCAGGATTTGCTCCATCCGGAATACCTTATCCTCGATTTCAAAAACCATATAAGCTATGTTTTCCCGAGCAAACGATTTCCGGAAAACTACCGGCTTCTGCAAACCCAACTGAACGATAACGTCTTCCTGTACTCTCTGTGTTGCCGATGCGGTCAATGCCAGGAACGGCACTTTTGGGAAATGATTTTTTAGAAGGGAGATTTTCAGATAGGCCGGGCGAAAGTCGTGACCCCACTGCGACACGCAATGTGCCTCATCGATGGCTATTAAATTGATAGGAAGATTTTTGATGCGGTCCAGAATCCAATCCGACTGCAAACGCTCCGGCGAAAGGTATAAGAATTTGTAATTCCCGAACTGACAATTGTCTAAAAGAGCAATCATTTCTTCGGTGCCGATGCCGCCGGTTAGCGCAATGGCTTTGATATCGCGCGATTGAAGGTTCGCGACCTGGTCTTTCATTAAGGCGACTAAAGGTGAAATGACGAGGCACATCCCATCTTTCATTAAACTGGGAATCTGAAAGCAAACCGATTTCCCGCCACCTGTTGGCATAATGGCAAAGGTATCAATGCCATTTAAGACGGAAGCAATGATTTCTTCTTGCGGCGATCGGAATGTGTCGTGTTTCCAATATTTTTGGAGGAGTTGTATGGCTTCGGACATTACGGTATGGATATAAAATTAAACACGTACACAAATTTAACTAAATTAATCGTGTCTACTAACAGAATGGAAAGGAATGAGCGCTTAGGAAATCGATTGCAGAATAAAATTGATCCTGTTTTCTACAGTGTCTTTCGGGACTTCAATCAAGTCGTATCCGTAATCGCCATAGGTTTCAGTCAGGTGATTGAAGATAAGTTTCGCCTGTTCGTAGTTTTCATAACGGGCGTCATCACTAATATAAATTTCTTCCCAAGGCGGAAGGATGAAAATTTTGGTATAGAGATGTTCCTTACAAGCGGTATCAAAAAAAGCGGGATAACTGTCACCAATATAGTGCATATAAGCCAATACGTCTGGAATACCGCGATCTAAAAAAACAACTTCGTGGGATTCGAGTAGCGCATTTTGGAATTGTTTTTTGCGGCCTTCCAAAAGCAATTCACTAAAAAGTAACGGGTTTTCTAAAAACAATTGTTCGATGCCTTGTTTCTTCGCTTCCATAGTTACTTCGCGCGAAATCTCAGGATAACAACAGTATCCCATGTCCAGTAATCCATCGATGATGGTGGTTTTGCCCGTTCCGGGTCCGCCGATGATGACAACGATTTCTTTTCGCACTTTTAAGAAATAAGGGGCAAACTTACTCAATCTAATTGGGATTTAAAAAAATGCAGGAAGTTAAAAAAAAGTGAAAGTCAAAAATTACTTTAATCCAATTCCTAAATCCCATTTGAAACTGTATATTTGCTTTTATTTTAATTGAAGAATGGATAACGAAAAAGAAAAAGCTACAGCGGAGTTTTACGAACGACTGAAAGTAGAGCTGGATATGGCTAATACCTGGCCAGCAGAATATTTATTCAAATTTATCGTGCCTTCCGACGCCGATAAAGTAAAACAAGTTCAGGAAGCGTTTGATTGTTTAGGCGCCGTCATTAAAACTACAAAATCAAAAACGGGCAAATTCACGAGTATTTCTGTTGATGTGCAAATGAAAAGTTCCCAAGAAATAATCGACAAATACCAACAGTTGTCAACGATTGAAGGCATCATCTCCTTATAAATTATGAATTCAAAATATATCAAAGAAAACGCGAATGATGTGGTGTTCAATTTAGAATACAATTCAGAGCGACAACATCTCATCATCCCGGAATACGGACGCCATTTGCAAAAACTAATCGATCAGGCTACTGTTATCGAAGACCGGGAAGAGCGCAACAAAATTGCAAAATACATCATCCAAGTGATGGGAAGTCTGAACCCGCATCTGCGTGATGTGCCTGATTTTCAGCACAAGTTATGGGATCAAATTTTTATTATGTCGGATTTCAGATTGGATGTAGATTCCCCGTACCCGATTCCTTCAAGAGAAGTATTGCAACTTAAGCCTGACGTTTTAAACTACCCGCAGAATTTTCCGAAATACCGTTTTTATGGCAATAACATCAAATACATGATTGATGTGGCGAACCAATGGGAAGAAGGCGAACTCAAGGGTGCGCTGGTAAAAGTCATTGCCAACCACATGAAGAAATCCTATTTGAGTTGGAACAAGGATACCGTAAAAGACGATGTTATTTTTGAACATCTTTATGAATTATCCGATGGTAAAATCAATTTGCTGCAAAGTTCAGAAGAGTTGCTTAATACGACTGATTTGATGCGGACCAACAAAAGGGTTTCGAATAAAATCCAACCGGCAGGACCACCCAAAATTCAGAACAATAAAAACGGAAAAACTGGGAAACAGAAACCGTTTAAGAAAAATAATAATAATAATTAGGAGTACGACTCTGAACCACTCAGAACCTCAAATCCTCAGAAGCTAAAACATGAGTACTTTCCAAATAGAAGGAGGCATTCGCCTTAAAGGAGAAATTACGCCGCAAGGCGCAAAAAATGAAGCGTTACAGATTTTATGTGCCGTATTGTTGACTCCGGAAAAAGTGACCATCAACAATATTCCGGACATTATCGATGTCAATAAATTAATTACTTTGTTAGGAAATTTGGGTGTCAAAATCCAAAAGAACGGTACAGGTTCGATTACATTTCAATCGGATGACGTCAATGTTGGGTATCTCGAAACGGAAGCATTCAAAAAAGAAGGCGGCTCGTTGCGGGGTTCCATTATGATTGTAGGTCCACTTTTGGCGCGCTACGGAAAAGGATATATTCCAAAACCAGGTGGAGACAAAATCGGAAGACGCCGTTTGGATACCCACTTTGAAGGATTTATAAATCTTGGTGCAAAATTCCGTTACAACCGCGA
>JBBRXW010000105.1:0-7077 GCA_038238295.1 Flavobacteriales bacterium
AATATTATCGATGCCAGAAGTTCCCGTACTAGCGACTGTTCCAGGTGTAGGATTACCGACACTTGTATTGGAAGTCATGATCCATCGTAGTAATACGGAAGGCTGATTATCACATGCAGATGGAAGGATGACATTTGTCAAAACTCCACTAGTCCAGTTATTGGCTACCGTAATTGTAGCACCGCTTACATCAGTCCATGCACCGGCACCAACTTTATATTGCACTTTAAAGTCTCTTGGACCTGTGGTAGACGATCGTTGTGCTGAAGACAATTTTAAGTTATAGCTTGAAGTAGTCACGATATCGATTTGCCAATATTTTGTATCTTGTCCTGAGGCCCATCCAGCACCCGAAGCGGCACTGCTAGCACTACTCGAAACCGGCACATAATTTATTGGACCTCCAACAGCACCCTGCGTGGTTAAAGTTTTGGCATTATTCGCTACTGTTCCTCCGTCGATAACATTATCATCCGTTGGATTAGGAAATGTCCATGTTGCCACAACAGAATCGGCTCCAACAAAGGTACTAGACGTACTTACATCTAATAAATAACCACTTGCTCCTGCCACTTGTTGCCAATTTGCAGTAAAGCTATTATTCGTGATTAGGGAAGCTGGATCCGCCGTAGGTGCGCTTAAACCTAAAGTGGTAAAAGTTGCCGCAGTTGATGTTACTAATCCTGTACTATCTGTGGCATAGGCTCTATAGTAATATAGTGTATTAGCTTCCAGTCCTGTCACGACCGCTGGTAAACCGGCAAAAGTAGTACTACTCGTAAAGTTACTGTTGAGGCTCAATTGAATTCCAGAATCAACAACCGAAGTACATCCCGCAACATAAGAACCTGTTAAAGTTGCTCCGTTAACTGTGATACCTGAGTTTCCTCCAACAGTGACGGTAACTGGAGTATTGACTCCCGATCCTGAAACACTAACGCTTATTGCAGTTGCCCCTCCACCGGAAATTGGAATTGGTGTACTGCTATATGATTGCACTGCAACCGGGGTGAATTTCACATAAATAGTTTCTAAAATATCACCATTGCCATCCGGAGTCAATAACAGACTAGAGGTGTAGTCATTACCTCCTGTTTTAGAAAAAGTAAATCCTGATAAAGGGCCAATAGTTACATTAGCTGTTAGGTGTTGCCCTAAAAAACCAAAATTATTGACGCTTGATGTACCAAGACATAAAGGTCCAAATGCAGATAAAGGATCTGCCGCTAAACTGGGAGTCGAGGAAGATAACGTAGACAAGGTTGTGCCGCTACCAAAAGTAGTTGCCACATTAGCGCCATTTCTAGCGTAGACTCTAAAAGTATAGGAGGTATTCGAATTTAATCCTGTTACTGTTTTTGTTCCCCATACTGAGGCAGTTTGCCATACCGGACTCCCTGCATTTCCTGTAGTGGTCCCATCCGCTTTAACATAATTCCCAGAAGTACCAATTTCGATTGCATATTCTGTTGTGGCAGGGTTTCCGTCAGCAATTATAGCGACTTGCAAGCTTGAAGTAGTGGCATTACTTACTGTCGGTGGATTCGGAGTATTTGCTAATGTATAAAAGGTAGCACTAGTTCCATAACTAGTTCCTGAAGAATTGGTAGCATAAGCATTATAAGTATATAATGTATTCACCGATAGCGCAGATCCATTCGCGTTAGTAAAGGTTCCGGTCCCTGAATTTGGTGATGGTGATGCCAGTTGTATTACTCCAGATTCACCAATTGTAGGTGTGGTATCAGTTGAAGAATAAACACTTCCAGTAGCAGTAACTGAAACCCCACCAGTATTGGTAACATTACCTCCGAAAACAGCTGAAGTAGTTGTAACCGAAGCAATCGTAGTATTTGTAACGCTTGGTGCAGTAATAGTTGGAGGTGCAGTTGCCGCTGTCAGAGCGATAGAACCAAATTGAATATTTCCGGTACCACTTGTAGTTCCGTACCCTAACAATCGTATTTTTAAAACCGTTGTGGTCGTATTTCCTGGTGCCAAAACTGTAGCATTGTTTGAAGTTTGCGTAGTTGTCAATGTAGTAACTGTCCCGCCTGAGGTTGCGGAAGCATTGGCTGCATTGCTGCCGGCTACAGCTACAAAAGCACCCGCACCCCAAGCATATTGCACTTGATAATTTCTAGCTGCTGTTGTGATACTGCTAACTCCGGCGGCAATTAATAAATTCATTGTCGCATTTGGGAACGTCTGACCCGATGCAAGCGTTATTGAAAACTCTAAATATTTAGAATTATCAACCGTTGACGTAGCTGGCCATCCTGTTGAACGATGTAATGTATTTCCAACAGTTCCGGTTATTCCTGAAGCTAAAGTAATGGATGTTAAAGTTGGTGACGTTAACGCCGATGTTCGAGCCGCGTTTTGATTGGTTAAATTCGTAGAATAATTCGCATTCGTAATTGAAGTGGCAAAATTCCATGAAACGTAATTAACCTGAGCAAAACTCTTCGAAGAGTTGAAGGATAAGAGCAATACAAAACACCACAAAATGAGGGTTGGCATTTGAATTCGTAAAGTATTTTTCATATAATGTTTATTTTGATTGGTAACAAAAATATAGAATATTTATCTGAATTGTAGCATTTTGCATTAACTAATTGTTAACGCTTTACAAATCATACCTTAGTCGGGAATTACTTGCATTTTAACGATACTATTGAAAAACATATCAACAATTTTCATTATTTTGATTTATTAAAAAAGCTGTTATTGTTAAAAAAAGACACTTTCCAAATTGGAATCATCAAGAAATAAAGCCAATAGTTTCAAATCATCAATGTTATAAAATTGTTATTTATACCTATAAATAGGTTTTATATCGATTAGTCAATTTCAATTCAAATAAAATTAATAATTTAGCAAAAAATTTAATAGAGAAATTATGAAGACAAAATACAACGTATTTAAAATTGCTGCCCTTGGTTTGCTATTTACATGCCAATCATGGGGTCAGTTAACAATAACGCAATGGGATTTTAATGGTGGTTCTGCCACAACTGTTCCAGGCGGTAGCACTTCTCCAACGCCAGTAATTGGTGTAGGTACTGCTGAATTAATTGGCGGAGTTACAGCCACTTTTGCATCAGGTACATCAGGAGGCGGAAGCTCCGATCCTGTTACCACCACACCAAATAATTACGGATGGAATACCTCTAACTCCGCCGCATCAGGAACAGAAAGTAAACAAAGAGGGGTTCAATTTAATGTCAGTACTGTTGGTTATACGAACATTATATTTCGTTATGACCATAGACATAGTAATTCTTCCAACAACACTTACATTGTTCAATACACTTCAGACCGAACCGCTGCTACTCCAGTATGGGTAGATGCGCAAACATTTACTTTTCCACCTGGTGTTTCTGGAACCACTGGAGGTGATCGATGGTATAATTTAAGAACTGTTGATTTAAGCACCGTCACCAGTTTAAATAACAATCCTAATGTTGCCATTCGAGTAGTTAGTGCTTTTGATCCTACAACTGGAGATTATAATTCTTCAACTATGGCACCGATTGTATACTTAGCAACCGGAACAGCCCGTTTTGATATGGTTACGTTTTCTGGGAATGATATCTTAGGAACTTCACAATTTAATGGTAACGACATGGCCTTCAAAGTTTATCCAAATCCATCCAATAAAGAAGTAGTAAGCTTCAATCAAACTCAGGATATTACCGTGTTTGATGCTTTAGGAAAAGTGGTTTATCAGGCGAAAGCGGCAACTTCGATTGACACCAAATCTTTTAAAACTGGAGTTTATTTTATCAAAATAGCTAGCGGAGCTACTGCCAAATTGTTGGTGAAATAATAGCTAAAATTTAGTCATAAAAAAAGGGTATTTCATTCGAGATACTCTTTTTTTATTAGTTTAAAACCAGTCCTTTCACCGCCTGAAACAAAGTTTCGTTCTTTAATGGTTTCGATATATAATGATTCATTCCGATTTCCTTGACGCGGATTTTTGTGGTTTCCATAACATCGGCAGTAACAGCGATAATAGGAATGTTGGAATTATTTTCTCCGGCTTCTCCATTTCGTATCGCAATAGTCGCTTCATAACCATCCATCACTGGCATTTGAAGATCCATTAAAATGATGTCAAACTGCTGTTCCTTTAAAGCCTCTAACCCTTCCTGTCCATTATTCGTATAAAACACAGTGGTATTGAGCCATTTTTTGGTAATCATTTTTATTACCATCTGATTGATGGCATTGTCCTCTACGACTAGGATATTTTTTCCGTGTAAATCATAGACAGGGTTTTCTTCTACTGGAAGTACCACCATCGGTTTCGAAACAATTTCATACGCCAATGTAATCGTGCAGGTTGTTCCTCTTCCAACGTTACTATCCATGACAATGCTGCCATTCTGCATATCTACGAGCGATTTTACGATATAAAGTCCCAATCCTAAGCCACCGAATTTCCTTTTATTATTGATATTATCCTGCGAAAAAGAATCAAAAATCCGGTTCATTTTATCTTTGGCAATTCCAACACCAGTATCGGAAATAATTAATGTCAGTTCTGTCCTATTATTCGATTTCGGCTTCGCTTCGATGCGGAAACTAACTTTACCTTTGGCAGTAAATTTAATGGCATTGCTCAGCACATTATTGACAATTTGCGCTAACCGTGTCACATCACCCAGACACGCCTCTGGAATTCCATCGGATTTTGAATATTCAAATTCAATACCCTGATCATGCGCCCGAATGACAGCGTTGTTTTTGATATGCTCTAGAACTTTCACCGGTTCAAATTCTACCGATTCCAGCGTAAGTTCGTCTTTTTCAATCTTCGAGAAATCGAGTATATCATTGACAGAGCTCAACAAACTATGCGAAGAATATTTAATGATCTGGCAATTCCTTTTCAATCTATCGTCTTCAACTTCTTTCGAAATCGAGTCGATCAGATTCATGATCGCATTCAATGGTGTTCGTAATTCATGGCTGATATTCGACAGAAAATACGATTTCATTTCATTCATTTCTTCCGAACGCGCCAACGCCAATTGATTGAGTTCATTTTTTTCATTTTTTAAATTCCGGATCAAATTTCCCATCGATAAGGAGAGGAAAATAATCTCCAAACCAGTGCCGAACTTCGAGCTGTTCTGGGTAAAAAATGTATTTGGAATTTGTCCAAAATTATTCAAGATAAAAATCCCAAAACCTAAAATTAAGAATAAGATCCCAACGCTAAAAAAGGCATCCACTGGTTTGCGATGCGCATACAGATAGATAACCGAACTAATAATGAGAATAAGAATCAATAAACCCAACACATTGGCTAGTGGATAACAATAAGGGAATAAAGAGGGACAAAAAAATATGGTCAGAATCACCACAAAAGCCAACACATACAAGGATAAAAAAAGCTTATACAATAAAGAATTGTAGAGTTTAATTTTCAGAAAAACCTCGCTGTATTTCCCCAATAAAATGCCGGCAATCATAGCAAACAATAATACTGCATGTTGTGAAAACCATCCACTTCCTGGAGTGACAATCTGATAGAAATAACCATCGAGGGCAAACTGCATCAGACCAATAAAGACCACATAAAGACTATAATATAGGAATGTTTTCTCGCGTAGGCCTAAGAAAAAGAACAAGTAAATAATTGCTGCCGTGGCCAATATTCCGTAGAAAATCCCGAAGACCAATTGCTCACTCGACTCCGTTTGAATAAAACTTTCCGCCGATCGGAGCATCATCGGCATTTTGATAACTTCACCATCACTTTTTAAATGAAATAAAAATATAACATCCTGCCCAGGCACTAGATCAATTTTAAAAATGGTTTTCCTATTCTCAAAACTTCGCTTCGAAAAGGGAATGGCATCGCCGCTTATTGCTTGTGTAATTTTTAAAGTTTTCTTATCAATTCCATACATTAGGACCAAATCTGTAATAGGCCGGGCGGTTTCGAGGTAGTAGTGGAGTGATTCGGGAGTAGCATTACGCAATTCTAATTTTGCCCAAAAATGATGTGATGTGAAGCCAAGATCATCATTATCTGTCTTCAATTTTCTAGGATGCAGGGCTTCATAGTTTGCCACGACGAAAGGCAATGAAAGGTTTTGTGCTCCAACATCGACAATTGTTGTGAAATTATGTAATGAGATTGTTTTGGGAATCGCGTGCTCTCTAAAAACATATTGAGAGCGGCTCGAAGTAAAAAATAACAGGCAAAAAAAGATGGTATAAAACTGATATGTAATTTGTTTCATATGGACTGTCGCAATTTTGGAATTAAATATACAAGTAAAATTAACACTGCTTGTATTTTTAACAATTGTTAAGGGACAATTTGCTTCTAAAAACTGTCTCATTTCAAAAAAATTAAATACTTTTATATTTCAAAAAAATTGATAATGCAACTTGTATTTGCCTCCAATAATGCGAATAAAATTGAAGAAATTCAAGCACTTCTTCCGGAAACAATTGAAATCAAAAGCCTCGCAAGTATCCAATGCTTTGAAGATATTCCCGAAACCGCAACAACCATAGAAGGAAATGCAATGCTAAAGGCCAATTATATCACGCAAAAATATGGTTGTGATTGTTTTGCCGACGATACAGGATTAGAAGTAGAAGCTTTAAACGGCGAGCCTGGGGTGTATTCGGCACGTTATGCGGGTGAGCAAAGAAACGCTGACGATAATATGGCTAAATTATTACGGAATCTACAGGGAAAACTCAACCGAAAAGCGCAATTCAAAACGGTAATTGCTTTAAATTTTAAACACAAACAATACCTTTTTACCGGAATTATTAAAGGTGAAATCACTTCAGATAAAATTGGAAATCAAGGTTTTGGATACGATCCTATATTCCTGCCGGAAGGATTTTCAGAGACATTCGCCCAGTTTTCATTAGAACAAAAAGGGAGAATTAGCCATCGTGGAATTGCAACGCAAAAGCTTATTGAATTTTTAAATACAATAGACGAGTAAAAGTTTTTTTCTGAATCTCAACAGACAACAATACGATTACATTTAGCATCAAATTCAAAATTTAAAAATTTAAAATTTAAAATTTAAA
>JBBRXW010000106.1:0-7027 GCA_038238295.1 Flavobacteriales bacterium
GGACCGTCCCGACCGTGAGCTGTTCGTCGGCGCCACCAAGCGCCGGGGCGACTGGGACGGCGCCTACCTCCGCGCCGCTGGCGGCGCCTGCGTCGTCGTCGGCGACCGACTCTACTTCTACTATTGCTCCTTTAACACCCAACGATAATTTTTTAGTTTCCGAAAGTGGAATCACATACGCGACATCAGCATAGATATTATTTTCATGCACGATATCACCGATGGCATCGTTAACGAAAGACAAACCTACCTCTACTCTTTTGGCGAGCGGCGAATGCACGAATACCGTTCCTGTTTTTGGAGCACCTACGGCACCTACCCATTGTGTGCGGTACAGTCCTCCAACATTGATGACTCCCGGAGTATCGGTCGCATAGGCCGGATTGATAACATTCATATTATACATATAATGTGTAAACTGCGGATCCTGCTGTGCTTTTACCAAAGTAGAAGTCAGTAAAATGCCGATAAAAACTAAATATATAAAACTTCTTTTTTTCATCTTGTATTTCATTTATCTACTTAAGTAAAGTCGACCTTGTTTCGCATTACGAATTCCATCATTGAAATCTAAAATATAGAAATAAACGCCAACTGGTAGTTTCGTATCTCCTAAATTGATGCCGCCCACGGTAGTCGTTCCATCCCAATTTGGAGTATTAATGTTTCCTTTGTAGAGTACATTTCCGTAGCGGTTGTAGATCTCCAATTTGAATTTTGGATACTTTTCTGGAAGATTTCTGATGACAAACGTATCATTGATGGTATCACCATTTGGAGAAAACCCGTCTGGAATCGCGATGTCTTCGCAACCATTCAGATCAATAGTTACTGGCAAACGACCTGGGCTTTCGCAACCGGAAGTCGATAACAATGCGCCGTAGTAGATTGTTCCGTTAATCAATAAATCAGTATCCACATAAGCTGTTCCTCCGGATAAGGCATTATACCAAATGACCGTGTCCGTTCCTGAAACATTAGCGCTTAAATTGGCAATCGTTGGATTGTCCGCCGCGCAGAATTTATTTCCGTCAGGTAAAAGTACCGGTGTACTCTCTTGGAAAACCTCGAAAGTAATAGGGGGGATACCCGTTCCACCACCGCTACATAAGCCAAGTTGTGCCACGATTTGCGTTACCGTTACCGTTACAGTTCCTGCGACATTTAAATCCGTAGCAGGAATAGTAAAGACTGCGTTACCACCAGAGAAAGCAACTAGTGCCGTATTCGTTGCTGTGGATGCTCCAGATAGTTGATAAGTAATCGTATAATTCCCGTCCGCGACACTAACGGCATTGGCAATAGTGACGTCATTAGAGAAATTCAAACAAGCCGGAGCAGCGGTCATGCTTGCTCCAACCAAACTTGGAACTGGATAGATTTCAAAAGAATTAGCAGCATTTTCATTAAGATTGTTACAGCCACCGGAAAGGTTCGTGATTGAGGTAATCGTCATTATATAATTTCCTGCATTCACAAAATAAGAAGCTGGAATTGTAAACTGTCCTGTTCCACCTGTTATTGCCACAACTCCAGTAGTTCCCGTAGTGGTATTGGCTAATGGAATGCTGAAAATAAATTGATAATTGCCATCCGTCAAACCGGTAGCTCCGACTATATTGATAACGGCATCCGCTCCATAACAGAAATTCGGAATGTTGAGATTGGCATTATCAAGATTGGAAGTGGGTTTTAGGATAAAGTCCGCACTGACATTTGGATTGATTACCGTAACACAGGTGGAGGTAACATTAGTAATCACCAAGAAAGTAATTCTTGTGGTACCAACATTTGGAATGTCAGTAGGGCTAATGGCAAATGTCCCTGTGCCTCCCGTGATCGTAACTGTTGCGGTTTGATTCGGCAATGTATTGGCTAATGACAAATCATAGTTGAGTGTGTAGGTGCCGTCGGTCATGCCCGAGAAGGTTACTACAACATTATCGCCTAAACAATTCGGTGAGGAAATGGCGATATTGGTAGCATCTAATGTAGGATTAGGAAGAACGGTAAACTGAACAGTTTCTGCATCATCCGGCCCACAATTATTCGAAACGGTATAGGTATAGCTATAAACAGTTGGAACAAAAGCAGAGATGTCAACAATATTGGTCACGGTTGTATTAGCACTGTCAGTCCATACACCACCCAATTGATTTCCATTTAATAACGTAAATAAATCCAATGTTCCGACAGATGTACAAACGTCTTGATTTCCAACAAAAGTTCCCGAGTCTGCCAAAGGTTTCACGACTACCGTTACGGTCGCAGTATCATTATCACACGGTTGATTGCCGGACAAAGTATAGGTGTATACTCCGGCAGTATCCACCGATGGATTAAAGACACCTGAACCACTTGTTAACGGTGGCGACCAAGTTCCTCCCAAATCCGGAGTTCCACCGAGGCTTAAAAATAAATCCTGTGAAGGATCCGTAATACAGAAAGTAATAGTACCGTTTGATCCGGCATTAGGACCCGGAATAATATTTACAGTAAGTACCGCTGAATCGGGTGTACAAAATGGATTCCCAACGGTATAGGTATAATTTCCAGCCAAATCGACAGCAGGGTTGAAGAAATTGGTTCCACTGGCTAATGCCGGTGTCCAAACGCCTCCGTTTTGTGGTGTTCCTCCAAGATAAGTCAATAAATCTACCGGATCTATATTCGAGCAAATACTAGCAGTTGCATCATCACCGGCATCCGGTAATGGATTCACGGTAACAGTAACGGTAGCCGTATCATCATCGCAAGGTTGATTGCCACTGAAAGTGTAGGTATATATTCCGGCGGCATCAACTGCTGGATTAAAAACTCCGGTACCACTGGCTAATGCTGGCGACCAGGTTCCTCCTGCTTGCGGAGTTCCACCGAGGCTTAAAAATAAATCCTGTGACGGGCTATTCAAACACATTGTTGCACTGCCTGAAATTCCTGCATTTGGACCGGGAGTAATATTTACAGTTACAGTAGCTGTATCTCCGGTACAAGGAGCCACTCCATTAACAGTGTAGGTATAAATACCAGCTGGATCACTTGAAGGATCGAACATTCCGGTACCGCTGATTAATGCTGGCGACCAGGTCCCTCCTGCTTGTGGCGTTCCGGTTAAGAAAGTAATCAAATCTACCGGGTCAACATTGGAACATAAATTAGCCACACCGTCGACTCCCGCATTCGCAGCAGGCACAATTGTTACCGTTACTAAAGCCGTATCATTCACGCAAGGTGGCGTTCCGGCAACGGTATATACATAATTTCCAGCAGGGTCTACAGCAGGGTTGTATATACTTGTTCCGCTAGCTAAAACCGGAGACCATGTGCCTCCCGCTTGTGCTGAAGCTCCTAACAATAAAAATAAATCTTGTGGATTTCCTACGCTACACAACGTAATGGCTGCATTGCTTCCTGCGCTTGGCGGTTGCGTTACGGTAATTGTTGTACAACCTGATTGAGATTGACTACAACCAGGAGGGCCATTCAAAGTAATGCTTACCAAACAAAATACTGTCGTGGTACTCAATGAAGTACTATATACTGCAACCCCAGTCCCACCAAGAACGATAGTTTGATTACTACCTGAATTAATAGTGTAGGTCACTGTTGAATTCGGTGTTCCTGTAAAAGTGACTGCCGCATTGGTTCCCGAGCAAACTGTTCCGCTTGATGAAATCGTAACGGTTGGTAATGGATTGATAGTAATCGTAACCGAATTCGATAATGGATTTGTACATGTCGGTGTTCCTGTTGAAACTACACTTACCAAAGTATAAATTGTAGCCACAGCCAATGAAGGTGTAGTCAATGTTGCCGTTCCGGTAGGATCTAAAACTATCAATTGATTGCCTCCATTATTGACGGTGTAAGTTACCGTTGCGTTTGGTGTACCGGTAAATGTTACTGTCCCGGTAGCTCCCATACAAACGCTCGCAGGAGCCATAATTGTAGCCGTTGGTAATGGCGCCACAGTGATGATTACCTCTCCAACTTGTGGCTGACTACAGCCAGGTGTTCCGCTTGTAGTAATACTTACTAAAGAAACAGTCGTTGTTGCTGAATAAGCTGTTGTGTAGACTGCCGAACCTGAAGCATCTAAAAGTATCGTATGGCTATTCCCACCAACAGTGAAAGTTACTGTTGCATTCGGTGTTCCGGTAAAAGTAATCGGAGTACTAGCGCCTGAACAAATCGTTGTGGTTCCACTAATCGTAACCGAAGGTACCGGATCGACAGTAATTGTCATACTACTCGTTTGAGGCTGACTGCAACTTGGAGTTCCGATTAGTACGGCATCCACTAAAGTGAATACGGTGGTAGCATTATATGTATTCGTAATCGAAGCTGTGCCAGTAGCATCAAGCGTTATGCTTTGATTAGCTCCCGAATTGATAGTATACGTTACTACGGCATTTGGCGTTCCGGTGAATGTAACTGTAGCACTGGTTCCAAAACAAATAGTGGTATTTGAAGATAAAGTAACAACTGGTAAAGGAATTACTGTAATCGTAACCGTTCCGCTTACAGGTTTCGTACAAGAAGGCGTTCCTGCTGAAGTGATACTTACTAAAGAAAATACCGTCGTTGTCACATATGTGTTAGTAATTGTAGCCGTGCCTGAATTATCCAAAACAATCGTTTGATTCGCGCCTGAATTTACTGTATAGGTAATCGTAGCATTTGGTGTTCCGGTAAAAGTAACTGTAGCGCTAGATCCGGAGCAAATAGTCGCATCAGCTGCAATCGTTACCACTGGTGCTGGCACTACAGTAATGGTCACAGTACCCGTTTGTGGCTGGCTGCAGCTAGGTATTCCAGCTGTGGCTACACTAACTATAGTAAATACAGCTGTGGCTGCATAGGAGTTGGTAATTGCTGCTGCACCGGTTCCGTCCAATGTTATGGTTTGATTGCTTCCACTATTAATAGTGTACGTAACTATAGCATTCGGCGTACCGGTAAAAGTAACGGTGGCATTTTCACCAGAGCAAATTGTCACGTCCGCCGCTATGGTAACCACCGGCAAATCGATGACGGTAATAGTTATCGAACCAGATTGCAGTTGTGTACAAACCGGTGTTCCTGTTGTAGTAATATCCACTAAAGTGAAAACTGTAGTAGTACTATAGGTGTTTATAATGGAAGCTGCTCCTGAAGCATTTAAAGTTATCGTTTGATTGCTACCACTATTTACTGTATAGGTTACTATTGCATTCGGTGTTCCGGTGAAGGTAACTGTAGCACTCGACCCCGTGCAGATTGTTTGACTTGATGCAAGCGTTACAGTTGGCAATGGTATAACTGTAATGGTTACTGTTCCGCTCTGCGGTTGGCTGCACCCTGGCGAACCGGTGGTAGCCACACTAACCAAATTGAAAACTGTAGTCGCTGAATACGTATTTGTAATTACTGCAGTTCCTGTTCCATCCAGAGTTATGGTTTGATTGCTTCCACTATTTATAGTATAGGTTACTATCGCATTCGGTGTTCCGGTAAAAGTAACTGTAGCGCTTGCACCAGAACATATTGTCGCATTTGCTGCAATCGTAACAACAGGTAGAGGCAGTACTGAAATAATAATGGTTCCACTTACTGGTTGTGTACAACTTGGCGTTCCAGGTAAACTTATACTAATTAAAGTGAAGACCGAAGTAACAGAATAGGTATTGACAATCGTTGCGGTTCCTGTTCCATTTAATGTGACAGTTTGGTTTGCTCCACTATTAATAGTATAGGTAACTATCGCATTCGGTGTTCCAGTAAAAGTTACTGTAGCAGATGCTCCTGAACATATCGTTTGACTTGCATTGATAGCGACTGACGGCAATTGCAATACTGTAATAGTAACCATTCCTGATGCTGGTACGATACAGCCCGGAGTTCCGGCAGTAGCAATGCTTACTAAAGTAAAAACCGTAGTTACATTATAGGTATTGGTAATGGTTGCTGTTCCTGAAGCATCAAGGGGTATGGTTTGATTTCCTCCTCCGTTTATTGTATACGTTACCGTGGCATTTGGCGTTCCGGTAAAAGTTACTGTAGCACTTGTTCCACTACAAATGGTTTGATTTGAAGATATCGCAACCGTCGGCGGCGGCACTACAGTTATTGTTACGCTTCCGGCTTGTGGTTGCGTACAACTTGGCACTCCTGCAGAAGCAACACTTACTAAATTAAAAACAGTCGTTGCTGAATACGTGTTTGTAATGGTGGCTGTTCCGGCAGCATTCAACACTATGGTTTGATTGCCACCACTATTAATAGTATAGGTAACAGTCGCATTTGGTGTTCCTGTAAAAGTAACTGTCGCGGATCCTCCTGTACAAATCTCCGCATTCGCAGCTATTATAACCACAGGCAATGGAACAACAGTAATCGTGACTGTTCCCGATACAGGCTGGCTGCAGCTTGGCACGCCTGTCGTTGCCACATTCACTAAAGTGAATATCGTGGTTGCAGCATAAGTATTCGTAATTGTGGCGGTTCCGGTTCCACTTAAAATAATGGTTTGGTTGGTGCCACTATTAATAGTATACGTTACAGTGGCATTTGGTGTTCCCGTAAAAGTAACGGTAGCAGATCCGTTTGGACAAATGCTGATAGTACCTGAAATAGTAGCTACTGGTACTGGAATCACTGTAATCGTAACAGAACCTGATTTAGGCTGTATACAAATCGGCACGGTAGCCGAAGCGACACTCACTAAATTAAATACCGTTGTTGCTGCATAGGTATTGGTGATGGTAGCCGTTCCACCAGCATTCAAAACAATCGTTTGATTACTTCCACTATTGATGTTGTAGGTTACTGTAGCATTTGGAGTTCCAGTAAATGTCACTGTAGCCGAACTATTTGGGCAAATACTGACATTACTTGCGATGGTTACTGTCGGGGGCGGAATGACTGTAATAATAACCGATCCGGATTGAGGTTGAGTACAGCTCGGCACTCCGGCAGAAGCCACACTTACTAATGCAATAGTCGTAGTTACTGCATACGTATTGGTTAAAGTAGCCGTACCTGTGCC
>JBBRXW010000107.1:0-7019 GCA_038238295.1 Flavobacteriales bacterium
CATGACCGGAGACGCACCGCAACTGATATAAGAGGGGCTCAGGTTTAATGACGGATTTTGGCCGACGAGCAAATCAAAGGAAGTGGTTTCGTAACAATTCGGCAGCGGATTATAGACCAAACGGGCATAAATGGTCTGTGGATTTGAAGTAGGATTATAACTGCTTAAATTCAAAATCGCATTGCTATTGTTTTGCGCATCGGCTAATGAGTCGTAATAGGTGAGTGTGTAATCGGAAGGCGATTGCGTGCCGAGAATTATTGGACTTTGTGTCGTTAAATCAAAAAGCTCATCTCCGGTAATGGTATTCTGGCAGGTCACAATATCAATTGGTTTTGTGATGGTAATTAAAGAAAGCAATGTCGATACATCGAAAATTCGGTTGACACTATTCCCACAATTATCTTCGACCTTGAAAGTATAAATCCCAACGGACAGATTTTGAAAAACATTCGAAGTTCCATTATCAAAACTAAAAGGCACGCCATCTTTCTCAACTATGGTATAATGCAAAGGCAATGTGCCGTTGGCAGCAATGATAATATCGAGGCTGCCGCTGGCGGAACAAGGCATTCGATTCGCATCGGTGATTTCAAGCACCTGATTAAAGAACAGCGTCGGACTTAAAATTTCGATACAATCTTTATCGATAGAAACAGCCATGCCGCTATTCAGGTCGCTTCCGTTATTATAAGTACTGAATGCCCGTATGATGCGAAATGTACCATTAAAAATCAGATTGTAATTGGTCGAGTTATTATTCAGCGGAAAGCTGTTGGCGCTATTGGGAACTGTGTTTGGTGTATAAAGAATATTAGTTGCCGGATGACCCCACGTATCGCTAGTCACATCAATTTGTTTCTGCAGCCAGAACGATTGATTGATAGTACCATTGCTGACAAAATTTAATGGAATATCGAAAGAACCGCAATTTTCTTGTAATGAAAAAGTACTGGTAGTAATCGCATATCCGAGAACATTCACGGAAAGATTGTTGGTAAAACCACAGCTGTCGGTACCGTTGAAAGTATAGTTTCCTTCCGGTAAACCATTCCTATAAAAGTTGCCGTCGGGAGCGATATTGGCGGAATCATCATACGGTAAAATTTCGCTAAAGCCTGCAGGTGCGACCGTTATTGTCAGACGGTTGAGCTTCGCATTTTTGCTTGAAACTTTTACGCTACTCTTGAGCAGATCGCAACCGGGACGGAGTTCAGCTGCCATGCCTTGATCGACATATACCGGAACGGTGACATTGAGGGGATTTAAGGTATCACCACATTCGTCGCTCAGTAAAAAAGTATAATCGCCAATTGGCACCGGATCTAAAATGATGAAATCGCCGGTAACATCTATCGAGGCAGTAACATCATGTGGTAACGGAAAAGGATAACTAGCCGGAGCTGCTGTAACTGTTGCTGTGATGATTTTGTATGCAAAAATAGCGATCGAAATTTTGCCTGAATTGGCCGAACATCCATTATTTGTAGCAACGGCTATAGGATTGGGAGGAACCGGTAGTATGTAAAAATTTAACGTGGTTGTCCTCCCACATAGATCCGTAATTGTTACTTCATAATCCCCAAAAGGAGTAGGGTTGGTAGTGCTTCCGAATTGTACCGTTCCATTTGTAAAAGGGAATGGATAATCACTATTGAATGCAGACGGGTTAAAGCCAGGTGGCATCGCCGTAAAATTTAATGAAAATGGCGGAGTGAAATTAGTGGTGTTCAATCGAAAATAATTTGAATTGCATTGCAACTGAAAGATGGCTGGAGTTAAGGTAATGTTTTGATTGACCGGAAAATTGCCCGTAAATGTCGAGCCACAAGCATCAGTAATCGATACATCATAATCATAGTTCTGATTGACGAAATAGGGAATGGTTTCAGATATTTGCTCCGAAGTCAAATCGCCGCTGCTCAGCGTGCTATGGAATGGTATCGCTGGAGCGCCACCGGGCGGATGTACCGTAAATGTTATGGCTAACGGATAGCCAATGACCGTTCCCGCCGCGGCAGTAATAGTATGATTGACTATAGTAAAATTACAGGAAGGTGGTGCGGTGTTGGTGTAAGTCGCCGGACTGATGGTGAGGCCTGTCGGATTGACAGTTACTGTAAATGTTGATACGACACCGGAACCGCAATTGTCGAAAACACGAATACGATACACTCCAACCGGCAAACCGGAAAAAGTATTGGTTGTTTGTGGCGGAAAAGTCATCGGGCCTGAAAAAATCTCATACGACACTGCTGTTCCCGAAGTTACCGTTACTGTGATGTTACTGTTAGAGGAGCAGGCCTGATTAAAGCTGTCTATTGTAAATTCTAACGGCACCACCAAATTGGTGATCGCAACATCCTGTTGCTGTGTGGTTACGATGCCTCCAGCTGTGGTTTCTTTTGCAATAATCTTGTAATTGCCAGCGGAAAGTCCGCTTATAGAATTGCCTGTGACGGTTGCTATTGGGACCGTTGTGTCCGGTAAAAGATAGACTTCATAGACAATACTTCCGCCAGGGTCGGTATTGCTCGCACTGAAGGTTAATGTACCGTTGCCTGTGCAACTTTCCGCGGTAGGTGTTGCTGTGAATGAAAAACTAAAACCTTTTGCGGGCAGGAATAAACATATTATCGAAAGGAGTAAGAATCTTACCATCGAATAAAAAATTTAAGGCGAATTATGGTGATAAAAGTGTAGCCTAAATCATAAAAAGAGGCTGCTTTCATTACTATTCTAACGCCAAAAAGTGTTTTATATTTTGTAAACTGCCGAAGGATTTAGAACTAGACTTTTGATAGTTGTTCGGCTGCTTTCATTAACGTGGCTTCTTCTTTGGCGAAACAAAACCGGACGCATTTTAAATCGGTGGCTTTCGCATAAAATGGGGATAGCGGAATGGCAGCTACACCAAATTCGCGAACCAGTTTTTTGGTAAAATCCAAATCGCTTTCTTCTGAGATAGAGGCGTAGGATGCGGTTTGAAAATAGGTTCCTTCGCAGTCTAATAATTCGAAACGGGAAGCTTGGAGTGCTTCGTTGAAAAAATCTCTTTTCTGTTGGTAAAATTTTCCAAGTGAATTCACTGCGATGCAATCCATATAATCATTGATGGCGTATTGCGCAAGACTATTGACACTAAAGACCAAAAATTGATGCACTTTTTTGATTTCGTTCATCAACCTGTCTGAAGCAATCAGGTACCCGATTTTCCAGCCGGTAATATGAAAGGACTTTCCAAAAGACGATACACTGATCGATTTCTCCCGCAATTTTGGACGGTGGTGCACGGAGATATACTGGTTTTCAAAAGTAATGTATTCATAAACTTCATCAGAAAGAACGATGACCTCAGGATAAATATCCAATAGCTTTTCGAGTTGGAGGAAGTCAGCTTCCGTCCAGATTCTTCCTGATGGATTGTGCGGATTGTTGGTAATAATCATGCGGGTATTCGAATTCATTCGATCGGCAATTGCATTCCAATCCGGTGTGAAATTCTCCTTCATGGCAATGCGAATCGGTATACCGTGGCACAACAAAATTGGAGTTTCATAGCAATCGTAGCTCGGGTCTAGGATAATCACTTCCTCATTTTGATGCACCAAAGCCTGAATGGAAGCAAAAATTCCTTCGGTGGCACCAGAAGTGATCAAAATTTCAGTAGCTGGATTTACTTTTCTTTGGTACGTATGTTCGGTGAGTCTGGCAATTTTTTCTAATAGCGGTGGGTAGCCCGCCATGGGTAGGTATTGATGAATTTCGGCTGTTGCCCACTGCGCGGTAATGGCTTTTAATTTAGGATCTACAGCAAAATTTGGAAAGCCTTGAGCCAGATTGATTGCCTGATATTCATTCGCCATTTGGGTCATGACAGAAAAAATACTACTAGTAATGTGGGGAAGTTTTGACATGCCTTAAAAATAACAATGTGATTTATTTTGATACACCTTTCAATAGGAATTCTTAAAAATCTTGTAGTCTATTCGCCTGGCGCTTGTCTTTTGGATGAATTCTGGTTGAGCTTGAATTCGTAATTGAAGGTTTTGAGTTTGCTGCGTCTTTCTTCCGCACGGAGTTTTAATTTCAATTCAAAATTCATATCGACCGAATTAAGATAGGTAATCGCTTTTGTCATCGCCTGATCTTTTTCTTGGTCGGAAAAGCGTGCCTGTTCTTTTTTCTTTAACAATTCGGGGGATGAAAGTTGCGCATCTTCTACAGAAAGTATTTCTTTTTTGGGTGTTGGGAAATCGAAGGTGAGAATAATTTGCTCGTCGCCTGGATTCATTTTCACGACAAAATTATCGACAACAAAATGATCCGAAAAAATGCGGTTCTTCATCAGTATTGCTTCGTCGAGGATTGCCTCGGTATTCGCTGCCGGATGATCGTTGAGGTAATAAATGATTTCCTCGATGGAGAGTGGTGCAGAATTGTATTGGAGATACTCTTCTTTTCCGCGGAAGACAAGAGCCCCCTTGGCACCGATTTCAAAATTTTTGGAAAGATACAGGGTTTTAAAAGAAAGATCCTTTAGCGCAATTTCTTGAAACGCAATGATGTTATAGCGTTCATCAACGGTATGGCAAAAAGATCCGCCACTACTGTCAGCATACAACGGAATCTGAAAGGTATTTTCTTTTTTTTCTTTAATATAACCTATTAACTTCATTAAATCTATTTTTAAAGAAAGTGGTGTTTTTAATACTAAATAGGAATAACGTCAATAGATTTTGGGAGAAACCGGATAACAGTCGCACTAAAGTAAGAAAATAATTGAATAAAAACAGAAAAGCCTTTGATAATTTCTATCCAGGCTTTTTTACATTTCTGTTAATTTGAAGCTGCTTATTTTTTGATAAATTTTGTCGTAAACGAACCCGAAGTTCCAGTTGCTTGTATAAAATAAATACCGGCTACTAGTGCATTGACATTCACTGTCGCTGTAGTGACTGAAGAAAAATCGATCGCTTCTTCCTGCATCAAACGCCCTTCAGTGTTGATGATTCTGAAACTATACTTCGCATCCAAAGCATTTCCTTTGACAATATTCAATTCAGTCGCAACAAGTGTTGGATAGACTGTAAATTGAGATTGCTGCTGTTGATTCGTGCTTAATAAATAGTTGTAATACGTAGAATAATTTACAAAAACATCATCAACAATCAGTCGGGTTCCGAAGGTTGGCGTGGTATCATTTTTAGCCGTAGTAAAGGCAATTCTCAGGAATAGCGGCGGTTCATTCGATGTAAATTGAATCGGTGTGTAAACATATTCATAGGAGGTATGAGTTCCGATGATATCTACTGAACCTGTTCCAATCGTGCCGCTTTCGCCAATGACTTCGATGTTAGCCTGAGCAATATCATTGCCTTGGGGAAAAAATTTATAATAAAATCCCAACATATTGATAGTAGTTCCAGGTGGTAAATAAATTCCAGTATCTACATAACTAGGCGTATCTGATTCCGGATTGGTAAAGATCTGAGCGCCGCCTTTAATGACATTATTTTGAGTGACATTCAACGCATTGTGCATTTCAAGAGCATGGCTTCCGGTAAAAGCGTCTGGAGTCGAAAAGTTCAATTCATCTGCTCCGATGACAGTGTCGCCTGAGACTTGACCGGTTTCTGCGTCAATGACCACTAATTGAACAAAAGAAAGTCCCCAATTGGTGGCTTTGTTGTTCGGTTTTACACTTTCATAATTCCAGTTGAGCACTTGAGCAAAGTCATTGGTAATACCCATTAAGAGCAACGCAATAAGGAGGTATTTTTTTTTCATAAAAACACTAATTTTCGAAACGATGGATAGTTAGGATTTCTTTTTCATAGCATTTCCCGGATCAAATGTAGCCAAATTATCTTTTAAATTAGAAAAAAGTAGGTAGACAAAAGGTAAACAATTGAGCGGTTTTAAATCGAAAGTATAAAATCAGTCAGGTTTTCCTCGGTGGATAATTGCAGTTTTTTTCGCAATCGATGCCGCGCCGTTTTTACGCTGTCAGGGGAGATGTTCAGGATCGAAGCCATTTCTTTAATCGACAAATTGAGTTTAATCAGCGCGCAGATTTTCAAATCATTGCTGCTGATTTCCGGATATTTCTGTTTCAATCGCGTATAGAAATTCTTGTTGACGCTTTTGAAATATTTATCAAAATCATTCCAATTGTTTCCCTGCATCGTATATTTATTGACGAGTCGTATCAATTGATCTTCCGTCGTCGCTTCTTTTTTACCAAGAATAGTCTTCACTTCATCGAGGAGTTCATTTTTTTCCAGAATCTGAATCGTAATCGCGCTCAATTGACTTTCCTTATAGTCAAGGTCATTTTGAAATTGCTGTTCCTTTAAAATCTTTTGCTTTTCCATCAATGTGACCAGTTCTTCTTTGGTTGTCAGCAATTGCTTGTCTCTTTTGTTGGTTCGTTTCAGAAAGAAATATAAAAAGGTGAACACAAGGATTAGCAATAGGATAAAACTTAGCAACAGATAATTGGTAAGTTTTGACACTTCTTTTTCTTTCGAAATCAATTCGAGTTTCTTGTTCTTTTCGGAAACTTCAAATTGCACTTCAAGACTTTTGATGATTTGTTCGCGTTCGTACGAAAAGAAATTATCCTTGATTTGGATGACTTTATTCTGGAGTTGGCTTACTTCAAAAAAATTGCCCTGCTTTGTTTTCACTTCGGACAAAGCCTCTAAGGTTTTTATTTCAAAGCTTTTATCCGAAAGTGGATTGGCAATCGCGCGGGCTTTATTAAAATACGTTTCCGCCTGCACGGTATTGTTATCGAGACCGAGATACCATTTACCGATGGCGAGCAATGATAAAACCTCCGCCTGTTTGTTCTCGGTAATTTCTGCAATCGATAATGCCTTTTTGAAATACGTAAAGCTGGTTTCTTTTTGCTTTTTTAATTGTGCCGCTTCACCAACTTTGCAATACGCCATCGGCAGATAGGCTTTATTATCAGACTTTTCAAATTCTTTTAAAGCCAACAGATAACATAC
>JBBRXW010000108.1:0-7010 GCA_038238295.1 Flavobacteriales bacterium
AATTCCTTGTTTGGAGTTATTGCAACCGATGTTACCGGAGACGGTGCTGTCGATTTCTCCGATGTGGCTATTATTTCTGCGAATTCAGATAATTCCCTTTACGCACAGTATCCGCTTTAATTCAAATTAGTGTAATAATAAAAAAACCTCTTCAGCAATGAAGAGGTTTTTTATTATTATTAAAATCCTAACTAAAACGCAAGCGCACATACACATGTTTGATGCCTTTTTTCTCCGAATCTCTTTCATCGATTTCTAGAATGTCGGTCAATGATTTCAACATCGGTGTCAGTTTACCGAAGCCATAATTTCGCGGATCGAATTCCGGTTTCTTCTTCACAATTAGATTGCCGACATCACCCAAAAATGCCCAGCCATCATCGTCGCCAATTGCTTCGATCGTCGCTTCAATCAACTCGATGGTTTGGAGATCAACTTTATTCAATGAAGCTTTTTCGACTGGTTTCTCTATGGTTTTTTTGGCACCAGACGGAATCGCCGGACTGGTATTGAGCTTTGGTTTCTTTTTTTGTATGGCACCGTCGAGGACTTCGATATAGATGAATCGGTCGCAGGCCGCAATAAAGGAATTCGGTGTTTTCTTTTCTCCCATGCCGATGACTTTCATTCCGGATTCCCGAAGGCGTATGGCCAACCGTGTAAAATCGCTGTCGCTGGAAACAATGCAAAACCCATCGACTTTGTCGGAGTAAAGCAGATCCATCGCGTCGATGATCATGGCGGAATCGGAGGAATTTTTCCCGACTGTGTAACTGTATTGTTGAATTGGTGTAATGGCGTGTTCTAATAAGACGCTTTTCCAGCCGCCGGCATTGGGTTTGGTCCAATCGGCATAAATGCGTTTGGTAGTAGGGGTGCCGAATTTGGCGATTTCTTCCATCATGCCTTTGACATTGCTGTACGGCACATTGTCGGCATCGATTAGGACGGCTATTTTTAATTCTTTGTTATTTTCTGCCATTGTTGCGGTTTGTAAGGCCTTATTATTTTAAGGTTGTGAGCGGCAAAGGTAAGGAGTTTCTTGTTAGCTCCGGTTTTTTAGCCCTGATAGAAGCGGAAATCCTGCCGTTGCGAGGAACGAAGCAGCGGCAGATTGGAGCGAATAGCAGGAATAGCTCCGAAAAATAATTTTCATTAAACCGCTGATATACCATAGAAATACTTAATTTTGCGCCATTAAAAAAAGCGTTTTATTATCATGGTGAAAGATTTATTCGAAAAGATTCAGGACAATAAAGGTCCATTAGGAAAATGGGCGTCACAAGCCGAAGGGTATTATGTTTTTCCAAAACTGGAAGGGGAATTAGGGCCGAGAATGCAGTTTTTAGGAAAGACAATCCTAAACTGGAGCCTGAATGATTACCTAGGTTTGGCGAATCATCCGGAGGTTCGTAAAGTGGATGCCGAAGCGGCTGCAGAATATGGAGCGGCGTATCCTATGGGAGCGAGAATGATGAGCGGGCATACCAAATTTCACGAACAGTTGGAGAATGAATTGGCGGAATTTGTCATGAAGGAATCGGCATATTTGTTGAATTTTGGCTACCAAGGTATGGTATCGATTATCGATGCGCTCGTCACAAAAAATGATGTGATTGTGTATGATGTCGACTCGCATGCTTGCATCATTGATGGTGTTCGCTTGCATATGGGAAAACGGTTTACCTATAAGCACAATGACTTGGAGAGCATGGAGAAAAACCTGCAACGTGCAACGAAAATGGCGGATGAAATCGGTGGTGGAATTTTATTCATCACAGAAGGTGTATTCGGAATGCGCGGTCAACAAGGAAAATTGAAAGAGATTGTGGCCATGAAAGAGAAATACAATTTCCGATTGCTGGTCGATGATGCACACGGTTTCGGGACACTTGGTAAAACAGGTGCCGGAGCAGGTGAGGAGCAAGGTTGTCAGGATGGAATTGATGTTTATTTTTCTACGTTTGCCAAATCGATGGCGAATATCGGGGCTTTTGTAGCGGCGGATAAAGCGATTATCGATTATTTGAAATATAATTTACGGTCGCAAATGTTTGCCAAAGCGTTGCCAATGATTCAGACCATCGGTTCGTTGAAGCGTTTGCAGATGTTGCGTACGATGCCGGAATTGAAAGACAAATTATGGGAAAACGTCAATGCATTGCAAAATGGTTTGAAAGCCAAAGGATTTAATATCGGGGACACGAATACTTGCGTCACGCCAGTGTATCTAGAAGGAAGTATCCCGGAAGCGATGGTGATGGTAAATGATTTGCGGGAGAATTATGGAATTTTCTTGTCGATTGTAGTCTATCCGGTGATTCCAAAAGGAATTATTTTGTTGCGTATGATTCCAACGTCGTCGCATACTTTGGCAGACATTGATGAAACGTTGACGGCTTTCGAAAAAATCCGCGAACGATTGACCAGCGGTGCGTATAAAGCAATTGCTGAGAAAACGACGATTGATGTTAGTTAATTTATAGTGCTAAATAATTAATAATGGAACCGCTTCACTACTGTGGCGGTTTTTTTAAATATGATTCTTATGAAAAATATTTTTTTAGGGTTGTCCGGGATAGTGCTTTTCTGTGCCTGTAAGAAAGAGATAAAGGCAGAGGACATCAAAATTGATAAGCCGGTGAATCCGTTTTCTGAGGTATGTTACCAAGGAATTCAGGGTAAAGACACCATTAGGATGACTTTAATCACGAAAGGGGATAAACTTCAATACGGAAAATTGTCGTATAATTTTTTTGAAAAAGACCGTAGCGAAGGTACTTTGGTTGGCAGTTTTAGAGGTGATACACTCTTTGGAAAATACAGTTTTCAATCCGAAGGCGTGATGTCGGTCCGTGAAGTGATTTTTTTGAAACAAGGTAAAAATTACATCGAAGGATTCGGTCCCGTCACTGATGATCAGCACGGGAAATTGGTTTTCCAAAACCTTAAAGCGGTTCAGTTTAGTAATGCGATGCCTTTGATGGAAGTATCTTGCAGTAATTAATTATAAATTTTTACTATAGGTTCTTCTCCTGCGCGTCACCTTTGAGTCGAAGTTTTTCCACAGATTATGAATCGCGTGGTTTTCTTCGAGTTCCGGTGTTCGCACACATCTTTCAATGCCTTTTTCACTGAAGGTTTTATAATATTCATCAAAGATAATGGCGGTTACGCCTTTGCTTTGGTATTCCGGAGCGATTCCGATCAGATAGAATAAAACTTCTTTACTGTGCTTTCTTGCCTGAAGCAAATGGTACCAGCCCAGCGGAAATAATTTGCCTTTTGCTTTTTGTAATGCTGTTGAAAAGGAGGGCATAACAATACTGAAAGCGATAAGGTTTTTGTCTTTATCGATGACAAATTTGATGTATTCTGGATTGATAAACGGGATGTATTTCATTTTAAAATACTCTCTTTGAATATCCGTAATCGCAACAAAGGAAGCCAAGTTGGCATAGGTCGTATTGAACAAATCGAACATCTGATCAATATACGGAAGGATGTCTTTGGTCTTGGTAAAAGTAAGAGAAGTCAATTCATAGCGCCTTTTTACCAATTCCTGCGCTTTAATATAGGCAGCAGGATCAACGTTACTGAACAGGAATTTACTCTCGATGTATTCCTTTTCTTTACCGAATCCTAATTGCTCCAAATGCTTTGAATAATATGGATGGTTGTACCAGGTAATCATCGAACCAATATAATCGAAACCTTCTGTGAGCACACCTACTTTGTCGAGATTCGAAAAGCCAATTGGACCTTCAATCATTTCAAGCTGATGTTTTTTTCCGAGTTCATAAACTTTTTCAAGCAATGCTTTGGTGATTTCTACATCATCGATGACGTCCCACCATCCAAAACGGACTTTCTTTTTTAGTTGTACATTGACTTCATTCCAATTGATGATGGCTGCAATTCTTCCAACAATTTTGGTGTCTTTATACGCAAGAAACAAATGGGCTTCTGCTGTCTCGAAGGCGGGATTTTTTTTGATGTCGAAGGTTTCCATTTCATCTTGTATTAAAGGCGGAACCCAATACGGATGGTTTTCATATAACGAAAACGGAAACATGACAAAGGCTTTCAGCATTGATTTGCCGGTTACTTGCTGGATAGTAATCATGTTATTTGGCTTTATCTCCATCCACTTCGTCAAGACGTTTTTTTGCTTTGTCTTTTTTCGCTTTATCCTTCTTATCTTTTTTCTTGTCGTCTTTGCTCTTTTCTTCTTTTGGCACGCGGAGTTTAATTTCAGAATAATTGTCATCAAAACGCCAGGCAACACCAACACCACCGAAAGTCATTGAAGGCGTATTCTTGAAATTTTTCCCGATCGAAGCATCAATCTGTATGTTTTCATAAGGCAGAAAAGCCGCGCCGACTCTAAGATAGGTGTCGCCATTATGATCACCATTGTTCGATTGCACTTCAAGCATGCCGGACCATCTTTCATTGAAGCCGCGCGTTAGAGTCGCGACATAATCGAGCGTTTTCTTTTGCGATGGGAACTTATCGATAATAAGATTGGTCAAAAAAGTATACCGACCAAATTGATTTTGCGTAAGGATCATTCCTTTAAGACTGTATTTGTCATCTTTTGGAATGTATGGTCTGGCGAAAGTATTGCCTGAGAGATTAAGATTAATACCGCCGTAAATTCCAACTGCTGGGATAAATTGCCTGAAATTAAACTTATGATTCGCTTTCCAGCTGTATAAATTCGGCTTTTTTTCATAGTTTTTTTCCGGATCATACACCAAGAATTTGGCTCCGATATTGGTCTTTTTCAACCCAATATTATGGCTGTTGCCAAACAAAGTGCTATCGAATTGTTCGTTTTGGTATTTCAGATTGACAATCAGTTCCAGTTGTTCGAAAAAGGCGCCATATCGAATGCTTAGCTCGTTCCCCCAACCTTCTACACTATATTGATGTTCGTCATATTTTTCGTGGTAGCCATACAATCCGTCTTCAACCTGAAAAACAGTTTTACCCACCGAAAATGCCGCCATCGATTCCCCGGGGCGGTTCGAATTGATGACATCGGTAAACTGGCCGTAATTAATCGCAGAAAAAAGTAAAAAGTAAAATAAAAGTAAAGGCTTGATTTTGAACATACAGCAATTTTTAGTTGGGTAATACTAGCGCTTTTCAAATGTAGTATATTTTATTATTTATTTAAGAATGATATTTTATTTTTGAACTTTTGATTCATTAAATTTGTCGAAATTAATCTGATTATGGAAATGGCCTCATTTAGTGGACTTCTCGAAACCCTTTGCTATATCATCGCATTTTATTATATCTTTAAATTTTTGGCGCGTTTGTTATTTCCTATCATGGTTAAAAAAGTGGTCGAGAAAGCCGGTGCTAATTTCCAACAGCAATACCAATCGTACGCCAATCAAAGTAATGCTACCTCTTCAAAGGATGAAATTATTTATGATACGGCAAAATCTACCAAACCCCACGAAACCAAAAAAGTGGGGGAGTATGTTGATTATGAAGAATTAGATTAAAAAGTGTCCCGCTTTCTCTGTTTCATTTCCAGTTTTTGACTATTTTTGGGGTGTAAAATAGTAACCGAAACAGCGGATCCGCCACTTCTAATTATGAATCTATTAAAAAAGTTTTTCCCACAGGCTTTAGCCGTATTAGGTTTTATATTCGTTTCCTGTATTTATTTCTATCCTGTGCTTCAAGGGAAAAAGATTTTTCAATCCGATATCGTACAGTATACCGGAATGGCAAAGGAACAGAATGACTTCCGTGCTGCCGAAAAAACAGAACCGTATTGGACGAATTCCGCATTTGGTGGGATGCCAACCTACCAACTTGGAGCCAATTATCCGAACGAATACATCAGTAAATTGGATTTGATGTTGCGTTTCCTACCGCGCCCGGCAGATTATCTATTCCTTTATTTCATTGGCTTTTATGTCTTATTGCTGGTGCTCAAAATAGAGCCATTAGAGGCTTTCTTCGGCGCGATGGCGTTTGGTTTTTCAACGTACCTAATCGTCATACTTGGCGTCGGACATAATGCCAAAGCCCACGCTATTGCGTATATGCCAATGGTGATTGCCGGAGTGCTACTGGTTTTCAAAAGGCGCTGGATACTTGGGGGCTTGCTGACAATGCTGGCAGCAGCGCTAGAAATCAATTCGAACCATTTTCAGATGACGTATTATCTGTTGATCGCGTTGCTAATTATTTCGTGCTTCTTCATTTATAATTATAGTAAAGAAAAACAATATACACCGTTGCTCTATGCTTTTGCAACGTTTGCAGTGGCGGGTATATTAGCCATTGGTGTCAATGCAACGGCGTTGATGGCCACTTCCGAATACGCGAAGTATAGCACTCGCGACAAAAGTGAATTGACATTCAATGCCGATGGAACCCCAAATACTACCAAAAATGCGATGTCGAATGACTACATCACCGAATATAGCTACGGAATTGCTGAAAGCCTCGACCTAATTGCTCCGCGGCTTTTTGGAGGTTCTAATTCAGAAAATGTTGGTACTGATAGTGCCATGTACGAATTCATGTTAAACCAAAATGTACCCGAATCACAAGCTAAAGATTTCGTTTCTGGCATGCCGACCTATTGGGGCGACCAGCCTATAGTTGCCGCTCCTGCTTATATCGGAGCTGTGGTTTTCTTCCTATTTATCTTGGCCATGTATGTGGTGCACCGCAGAATAAAATACGCTTTCCTGACAGCAGCCATCGTATCGCTATTGCTTTCGTGGGGAAAAAACCTGCCAGCATTGACCGATTTTTTTATCGATTATATTCCGATGTATAATAAATTCCGCGCTGTTTCATCGATACAAGTGGTATTGGAATTGTGCATTCCTGTGATCGCTATCCTCGGACTGCAAGCATTCTTTAAATCAGAAAAAGAAAGACAATGGAGCGCTCTGTGGCAATCGAGTGCTATTGGAGTCGGCATTTTGGCTTTACTATTTGTATGCAAAAGCGCTTTTCATTTTTCAGGT
>JBBRXW010000109.1:0-6946 GCA_038238295.1 Flavobacteriales bacterium
ATTTTCCAATCGATTATGATTCGAAAATCGTATCGTTAGGTTCTTGTTTTGCCGAAAATATGGGTGAGAAATTCAAGTATTATAAATTTCAAAATACCGTCAATCCATTTGGGATTTTGTTTCATCCGCTGGCAATTCATCAAATCATCCGACGAGCGATTCAAATGGATTTCTTTACCGAAAAAGACCTTTTCTTTTACAACGAGCGCTGGCATTGTTTTGAAGTGCATTCTGATTTGAGTACCGTTGATAAAGACGATTTACTTCAAAATTTAAATCATTTGCTGGTGGATTTTAAAGGTAAAATAAGCAAGGCCACACATCTTTTGATCACCTACGGAACCTCTTGGGTTTATAGAGAAAAAGCATCGAATACCATCGTTGCCAATTGTCATAAAGTACCGCAGTCGCAATTTGAAAAGGAAGTACTATCGATAGAAAAAATCCAGTCGGCCATTCAGGAAACCCTCGATTTGATTCAAAGTGCTACTAAGGGTTGCTCGGTAATTTTCACTATTTCTCCAGTGCGCCACCTCAAAGACGGTTTCGTTGAAAATCAGCACAGTAAATCAAATTTGATTGCTGCTCTGCACAGTTTAAACCATCAACCCAAAAGCTTAAACCGAAGCTATTTTCCCAGCTACGAAATTATGATGGATGAATTGCGTGATTACCGTTTCTATGCCGAAGACTTGTTGCATCCTAACAGCACCGCTATCGACTATATCTGGGAACGTTTTTTAGAAACCAATCTCGCCGCGACTGCCTTCCCGATTATCGAAGAAGTTAGCAGCATCCAGAAAGGACTTCTTCATAGGCCTTTTCATCCTGATTCTGCGAGCTACCAAAAGTTTGTAAGTGATCTCCACAAAAAGATCGAGGCACTTCAGAAAATTATTCCAGGAATAAAATTCTAAAAATACGTATTTCTACGTATTGTAATGACTTTTCAAATGCAGCAGATTTGTACCGTACGAAAGTCCCGTCTTTGGTATCGAATCAACTGCTAAATTTCTCCTTATGATTAGTCTATTAATGGTAATCATTCTGTTGCTGCTCCTTGTGATCGTGCATCTGAATGTTTGCTTCTATAAAGAAAAAAAAGACTTCGAACTGAAGTTGGCTGCGTTGCAGGAAGTTGTTGTTGTACTCACGAAAGCACAGGCAGAAAAGCAGGAAGAGATTCAACTTTCAGAAGAATTAAACGATTCCATAAAAGGTCGAAACGGCATTTTGAATCAAGCTATCTTCGGATTGAATTTCGAACTTTTTGATATACTCTCTAAAAACAATCTACTCAAAAAGAAGTAAATGGTAATTCATTAGAGTATTTTTTTATATTTATAAAATCAAATTTCTTTCAGTAATCTGAGCGCTTTATGAAAAAAAATAGAATCGTCCTATTGCTGTTGTTGTTGTTGCTGTCCTTTGCTGCGAAAGCTCAAAATGTAAACCATATTATTGACAGCCTTAAAATCGACCTGCGAAAGAAGCCCGATGCCAAAAAAACGGCGAGCATTTATTCGGATTTGACATGGTATTATTCGAATGTGTCAATTGATTCTGCTTTACATTATGGTGGAAGGGCTATCCAAGAAGCTAAAAAACTAGGCGATTCTACTTTGTTGGCACAAGTCTATAGTGATGTGGGTGCCGTCTATTTTAGAAAAGGCGATTTTCAAAACTCAAAACAGAATTATCTTACAGCCTATAAAATTCGTAAATCTAGAAAAGACTATATAGGCGTAGCAAAAATCAATATTAATTTGGCGAGTATCTATGCAAGTAAACAGCAATACCAATCTGCCGTAAAAGCCTATTTAGAAGCCATTCAGTATTTTGAAAGCACAAATAATCTAGAGGTGGTCAATGCCACTAAAGAAAACCTCGGCTACATTTTTCGGGAAATGAAGAATTATCCTAAAGCTATCGAATATACCAATTACAACATTCAGTATGCTGAAAAAAATAAGCTGACGGACAAATTTTGTATTTCGTGTCTCAATATGGGCAATGTCTATTTAGAGATGCAAGATACTTTAAAAGCCATGCAATATTTCAACAAAAGCCTCAAGGCCTGCAAGCAATCAGGAAATAAAAAAGGATTGCAAAGCTTGTATAATAATATGGGAAACATCAAGCAGGCGCAAAATAAATCGAAAGAAGCGTTAACACTTTTTGGTGCCTCTCAAAAAGTGAGAGAGCAATTCAACTCTGATCTCGATAAAGCCAGCCTAAAATTGAATGTTGCCAAAGTCCTAATCGACACTAAGAAATATTCGGAAGCCAAGCAAATGTTGATCGAAATTAAGAAGGTTTTTGAAACGGCTAATTCTAAAAGTGATTTGCTTTTAACCTATAACATGATGATTCCGGTGTGCGCCTACCTGCAGCAACCGGATAGTGTGGCTTTTTATTCGAATACGTACGCTAAATTGAAAGACGGGCTATTGCAAACCGCAGTCTTGAAGCAAACTTCTGAATTGGAAGCCAAATACAAAACTGCTCAAAAAGAAAAATTACTTCTTCAAAAAGAAGCGGAAGCCCAGCATAAAAACAACTTGATTTTGGCTATTTCTGCTTTGGCATTTTTCATTGCTTTGATTGGATTCTTGATTTACCGCCAACAAAAATTAAAAAACAAGCAGCAAGAACAAGAGTTTCAACTCAAATCGGCGATTGCTCAAATCGAAACGCAAAACCAATTGCAGGAACAACGACTGAGTATTTCTCGCGATTTACATGATAATATAGGCGCGCAACTGACCTTTATTATTTCATCGGTAGACAACATCAAATATGCTTTTGATATTCAGAATGTGAAGTTGGATAGCAAACTCAAAAGCATCAGCAATTTTACCAAATCCACAATTATTGAATTGCGGGATACGATTTGGGCGATGAACTCGAATGAAATTGTCTTCGATGATTTACGCTCCCGAATTTTCAATTTTATTGAAAAAGCCAAAGAAGCCAAAGATGAAATTGATTTTAAATTCACCATCGATGAACGTTTGAGTCAAATGAAATTCTCTTCCGTTTTCGGAATGAATGTCTATCGTACGATACAGGAAGCAGTGAATAATGCAGTCAAATATTCAGAAGCCGATCAAGTTTCCATAGCGATCAAAAAGATAGAAGATGAAATTCAAATTATCATCGAAGACAACGGAATCGGCTTTGATAAAACAACTATAGAGAAAGGAAACGGCTTAGTAAATATGGAAACACGCATTGAAGCCGTTGGAGGTGTTTTTAGTTTAAAGTCAGAAGTAAACAAAGGTACATCGATCACTATTCTGCTCAAAGAATAACCCTATGATAAAAATTGCCATTGTAGATGACAACACGTTTTTGATGAAAGCCATTCAGGAAAAACTTTCTTTTTTTGAAGATATGGAAGTAAAGCTTACCGCCAATCATGGTGTCGATGTTCTTGAGAAACTGGAGATAAATCATAATGTCGATATGATTCTGATGGATATCGAAATGCCCAAAATGGATGGCATTGAAGCGACCTATCAAGTCAAACAAAGGTATCCGCAGATTAAGGTCATCATGCTGACAGTTTTCGATAATGATGAAAATATTTTCAAATCGATTAAAGCCGGAGCCGATGGCTATTTATTGAAGGAAGTCAATCCGAAGGATTTGCATCAAGGTATTTTAGACACCTTAAATGGCGGCGCTACGATGACGCCTTCGATTGCACTAAAGACCCTCAAATTATTTCGAAACCCTATCGAGTTTGATGCAAATCCAAACCAAGAGACAATCAATCTAACAACCAGAGAAATTGAAGTTCTCGAACAGTTGAGCAAAGGGCTGAAATACAATCTGATTGCCGATAATTTATTCCTTTCGGTGGGAACTGTGCGCAAACATATCGAAAACATTTATACCAAACTACAAGTTCATAATAAGTTAGAAGCGATTCAAAAAGCAAAAAATAATAACCTGATATAGCGCAGCATCTTCGAAGGCTACTTTTAAAAATACGACAATTGTCGTATTTTTTTGTACCTGTTCTTAAAATAGCTTTGCCCTATAACTTTTAAAATTAAAATGATGAAAACTAAAAAATTATTTTTAAGAATTGCTTCAAGTTTTTTATTCTTATTTGCGATGAATGCTCAGGCAAATAATGTTCAAATTACCGGAACTTCTGTTTCCGGATCGAACGTAACATTTACAATTAGTTGGGACAACAGCTGGAACGCCAATGTGGCTCCCGCAAATTGGGATGCTGTTTGGGTATTTATCAAATACCAAGATTGTAACACACGTCTATGGGCGCATGCAGGGTTAAGTACCGTTTCAGGAGATCATACTGCGGGTTCACCGTTGCAAGTTGATCCAGTTACTGACGGGAAAGGTGTTTTTCTAAGAAGAAGCGCTTTAGGAGGTGGAAATATTGCCAACGTTACAGTCACTTTAAAAATGACGATTCCGGCAGGAACTTATAATTATAAAGTTTTTGGAATCGAAATGGTCAACGTTCCTCAAGGGGCTTATGACCTTGGTGACGGAACTAGTACTTCTACATTCAACAGCATTGCTATCAATGCTTCGTCGCAAACTAGTGGTTTGTCTTCGGCAACTTTAGGAGGTGGATCTGCCGCTGTTCCTGCGACTTTTCCAATGGGATACAATGCTTTCTACACTATGAAGTATGAAATTTCTCAATTGCAATATGTTGAGTTTTTAAACGCATTGACTTACGATCAACAAAAAGCCCATACGTATAACGATCCGATCGGAGCAGCTGGTACCTATGCAATGTTTCCAGCGTATCAATACCGTAACGGAATTCGCGTTTCTGTACCAGGAAATAATGCGGCAATTCCAGCTGTATTTGTTTGCGATGCAACGGCAGGTGTAGAAGATAACAATGATGACGGACAAGCCGTAGCATGTAGCGGATTAAGTTGGGGAGATGTTACAGCTTATTTAGACTGGGCAGCATTGCGACCAATGACCGAATTAGAATTTGAAAAAATATGCCGAGGAACTATGCCAAGAGTTGCCGGAGAATACCCTTGGGGATCAACGGCTATTAGCCCATTCTACAGTACTACTGTTTTAAATCCGTTAAAACCTAACGAAGTTGGGAATGCAGTTGTAAATGGTGCTTGTGCACATGCTTTAGGATCTGGTAGCCCTATTTACGGACCATTGAAAGTCGGCGTTTTTGCAACAGGAACTTCAGGAAGAGCATCTTCTGGGGCTTCATATTATGGAGCTATGGAAATGGGCGGTAACCTTTGGGAAAGAGTAGTTTCTACCGTGAACACGTCAGGAACTGCTTTCACAGGAGTTTTAGGCGACGGAACTTTAACAGCACAAGGCGATGCGAATCAAGCGACTTGGCCATCACCTACAACAGCGGCAGGTAGCGGTTTTAGAGGTGGAGATTATGTGAATGTTGCAAGCTTTGTTAGAACTTCCGATAGAAGCTCAATTGCTACAGTTGATGCTGCAAGAATATACAATTCAGGAGGACGCGGAGTTAGATAGTATTCTAATTTGATAAACAAGGCACTAACCTTTTAGTGTATTGTGAAAATAAATTATACATAAATTTAAAATCAAATTAGATGAAAACAACTAATATAAAAAGAGTTGTATTCTTAACTTTTCTCCTCGCACATATTTCTATTTATGCCCAATATTCGGGCGGAAATGCTGATGGTGCTAGTTTAGATTTAGTTAATAATACATCCTGCGCACTGCCCAACTCTTTCTTCCCTTATTTTGGAGGTGTGGCTGATGGTGCAAGTACGGAGGAGTTGAGCAACACTACTTGTGGAATCGCCAACTTTCAATATGCCTATCTAGGTGGGAATGCTGATGGAGCAAGTACAGAAGAGATAAGTACAACGAGTTGTGGAATTCCTCCGTCATTTTTTGCGTACTTTGGAGGGAATACCGATGGCGCTACTGTCGATGATTTGGCAGCCACCGTTTGTGGTTTTCCACCGCAATTCTATGCGTATTTTGGAGGCGATGGTGATGGTTTTACATTAGATAAAACAGCGCCAATCTGCCCAACCGCAGCACCTATAGCTAATTTTATAGCCTCAGCAACCACCATTTGTGTAGGACAATCCGTAACTTTTACAGATACCTCTACCAATATTCCATCGATTTGGAATTGGACACTGCCTGGTGGTACGCCGAACAACTCCGCAAACCAAAACCCAACGGTTGTATACAACACAGCGGGTACCTATTCGGTGACTTTGGTGGTTACTAATTTCAATGGGAATGATACAAAAACCATCGCTGGTCTTATCACAGTAACGGCAGTTCCAACGGTTACTTCAACAACACCAAATAGCAGATGTGATGCGGGAACAGTAACCTTGGGAGCAACGGCTAGTGCCGGAACATTAAATTGGTATGCGGCCGCAACAGGAGGAACTTCTCTAGCAACCGGAATCAGTTTTACGACACCAAGTATTAGCGGAACAACAACGTATTATGTCGAAACCGCTAGCGGAACGTGCACTTCTTCAAGAGTAGCTGTAACTGCAACCGTCAATACTACACCGTCTATTACGGCAACCACTCCGAACAGCCGTTGCAACACCGGTACTGTAACACTCAGTGCTGTAGCAAGTGCCGGAAGTACCGTTTGGTATAATGTCGCAACTGGAGGTTCCCCATTGGCAACAACGAATACTTTTGTGACACCAAGCATTAGCACAACTACAACGTATTATGTAGAAGCTACAGCAGGAAGTTGTACGTCGCCAAGAACGGCAGTAATGGCTACTGTGAATACTACACCGACTATCGTTTCAACGATTCCAGGTAGCCGTTGTGATGCTGGAACGGTAACGCTCAACGCATCAGCCAGTGCCGGAAATACACTGTGGTACGCTACTCCAGTAGGAGGAAGCGCTCTGGCAACAACGAATACTTTTATAACGCCAAGTATAAC
>JBBRXW010000110.1:0-6836 GCA_038238295.1 Flavobacteriales bacterium
CTCTAGAGCCACCATAGGTGTAAGACAAACGATAAGAGTTTCCAGGTGTTAAAGAAATACCCTGAGTAAAATACCAAGTATTAGTCGCTGCTACACTTCCTGTAATTAAATTTTTAGTATTAAAACCATAATAGGCGGTAGAAGTATTGTCTTGTGTTTTCATTAAAGCACCGGATACGGTCACAACAGAATTACAGTTTGGGATCGCCGGTGTAATTACGCCTTCAAAATTTTGAGTATAAGGAACCGTAAGAATATTACAAGTTGGAGTCACTGTAGAAGTTAAATACTGTGTAAAACCACTTTTACAAGCATTTTTTACATAAATAGTATAGGTAATCCCAATACTTAAACCAATACTATTAAAGGTAGTAGAAGTTGTCGTGCCAGAATCATATAATCCAGCTGCACCACTTCCGAAAGCTCCACTCGTTCGTACTTCATAATAATAATTCGCAGAAGCTAAATAATTTGGTGCTGTCCATGTAGGAATAATGGAGGAATTATCAGGTTGCAAATTTGGCGCTAAGGCAGTCGGATTAAAACAAGGCGTCCAAGTAAGCATGGTTCCAGCAGCTGGTCCATAAGTATTGGAAGTCAAACAAGTACTCGTATTCAGCGTACCCGCTCCTGTTGGATTAAATGAAGGATTCGGATTTGATCGGTTGTTAACATCCGTAGCAAAAGTGTTTGTTGGCCCTCTCAATCCGACCTGCCCTGTTAAACCAGTGGCATAAGTTGAAGTAAAATCTCTATAAATAACTTCAATTTTATTAGTTCCCTCATACAAACGAATTTGCATGTTCATCAAACCATTTCTGGTACTACCATTATTTCTTTGCAAATCGGTATACTGAACAACAAAGATTTGATTTGGACTTACACCCAATGTTTCATAGCGAACTTCCGAACTAGCTAAGGCTCCTACGAGATTGTATCCATAGCAAGCAATAGCACCTCCATTGGCAGCAGCACTTGAAATTGGAGTAGTCAATCCGACAAGTCCTGGAGAGACAGTACCAATAGACACAAACCCATTATCTGAAATAATAACATCGGTATAATTAATATTATTATAAACAAAAGTAAAAGGTAAAGGTGTAGTACTAAAAGCGGCTAGCGCAGTAAATACTCCAGACTTAATTACGGTTCCCCCTGTAATAGCAGTATAGGTATTACCTGTAGACTCTGTTTCGGTATAATCTACAGCTACTCCTTGAGCATGAACAGCAGTCAGATTACATACTAAAATCAATAGGGTCAAGAACAGCTTTGAAACGTTAGTTCGTAGGGTACTAAAGTTACTATAATTGAAAGATAATTTTTTAATCATAATTAATTTTTTTAAATGAAATGAGGGGTATTTTCAATTTTGTTATAATAGGATAACAAAAATATAACGTATTAATAGCACTAAAATTTTGGACATAAACTTACACTATATGGCTTCTAATACAAAATTAATACTCTTAAAAATAGAGTGCAGCCGACGAAATGCATGTATTGTCGATTAAATACGTATTTTAAGGTATTTTACGCATTCAATACTTACAAAAAGTTATTGAGTATCAGCAATATTTTTACTACTTTTCTGAATATATATCCTCAAAGTTAGCGATTATAATAGGGAACTGTTAGGAATTATAAATATATTATTAACATTAACAAAATCACCACTTTACAGTTTCTAATTAATAAGTACGCAGTATGAATACAATTAGTTCTAAAGCAGGTCAAATAGTATACGTCACTTTAAAAAAAACCTCTCAAATTACGAGAGGTTTTTTCATTGAGTTAACTAAACTATGATTAAATAAAACTATGCAACGTTATTCGCGTAATTAGACGCTTTTTTTAAAAGGGTTTTGATCAACAGACGATTCGGAGCGATTCCAGAAGTCATCATTTGCTTTTTGGCATTCGACTCATTAGAGAGGGTCTCTCTTGTGGTTTGTTTGCTGCCCATAAACCAGGAAACCATATTCATGTTCGCATTAGTTTCAGTTGCAGTAGAAGTACCATTAGCTTCTACAACAACTGTAGGCATAATAGAAGCGCGTTGAGCAAATGCAATACTAGAGAATAACAACACAACAAAAAGAACAACCATTCTGGTAGTTGTAGTAGAAGTTGTTGTAGTGGTTGTTTTCATCTCTTGTTATGTTTCCTTGTTTGTTATGACAAATCTAGGGCAACAATACAACTGCAGGAAATAGTTTCGGCAACTAACTCCAAAACTCGTTAAAGCAACAAAAACTGCAAATCCGGCGTAATTGAGCTAAAAATTGTGCATTTCATAGAGACTCTTGCTGAAGTAAATAATGTGTAGGGGCGAATGCTAAAATCTAAAGCGACATCAAAAAGGGCAGTATGATTTTCGCTTTTTTATTGCGTATATATATTAAGGTAGGAAATATTGTTTTTTGGAGCCGCAGTAATTTTTTAAACAATACGATTTAAAAGCACAGTACATGATTTTTTTCGATACGATAGTTGGTTGCCAAACTATAATTATTTTTCAAAAAAAATACAAACCAGAAAGGCAATAGCATTTTAGGGTACGGCTTTCATCATTCAAAAAGCGAAACGACTTCCAAAAAAAAACCTCCCGGTATGGGAGGAATTTTCCTTGAGTTAACCTAAACTATGTTAAATGAAATTAATTATGCAACGTTAGTAGCGTAGTTAGACGCTTTTTTCAAAAGGGTTTTAATCAACAAACGATTTGGAGCAATTCCTGAAGTCATCATTTGCTTTTTAGCATTCGACTCATTCGAAAGAGTTTCTCTTGTAGTTTGTTTGCTACCCATAAACCAAGAAACCATATTCATATTAGCGTTGGCTTCAGTAGCAGTTGTTGTAGTAGTATTGATTTCTACAGCTACCGTTGGTTCAACAGATACATTCTGAGCAAATCCAAAACTAGAAAATAACATTACAACAAATAGAACTACCATTCTTGTGGTCGTTGTTGAAGTTGTTGTAGTAGTTGTTTTCATATTTGTGATTTGTTACCTTGTTTGTACATGACAAATCTAGGGCAACATTACAGCCGTAGGAAATAGTTTCGGTAACTAACCTCAAAACTCGTTTAAACTACCAAAAAGCCAAATCTGTTGCATTTCGGCTAAAAAACGTGCATTTCATAGGGCTATTTAAAGGCTTGTTCGGTCAAATGCACTGGTACAGGGTATTTTAGATACAAAAAAAGCCGATTGTTTCGAAAAAGGCATTTTAAAGTTATTTAAATAAAAAAAGCCCTTCTTTCGAAAGGGCTTCTTAAAAATAGTTTCACTAGTACTAATTCGAAACTTTCTTGGTAACGACACTTCCATCAACTGCTGTAATTTGAAACAAAAGCATTTCGCGGGAAGGAACATGCACGGTAGTTTGGGTCGCATCAATATTATTTTTATCATACAACAAACGCCCACTGATATCAAACACCCTAAGAGTTTTCATAACCGTGGTACCAGCGTCAACAACAAGAACATTATTTTGAGGATAAACGATTACTTGACTAGCAGAAAATTCCGGATCGTGAACGGATAAGAGATTCTGATATACAATTTCAAAACGATTATTAAATACACCTGCTTCCGTTGCAAAAGTATAGGAAGTAGTTTTTAAATCAGTATACGTATTCAACAATTTGTCATTCAGATAAATCGGTTGTGTAGCAGCACTAAACAACCCTTCCGCCGCATTGATCGCTATAGTATAACTACCCGCAACTACGGATTTAAAACCTAAAGACACTAGATCGCTGGCGTCAAAGTTGCCTTTCCCTTGAATTGTAAATTCTTCATTGTCTATAAGTGAAGTCAATGCCGTCGGGCAGTCATCAAAATAACGACCATCGATAGCAGCATCAATTCCCGAAGTGGCAGTAGGCATATAGGCCAATAACATCTGACCAAAGAACCCTGTAGCATCGGTTAAATTCAACCAAAAGCGGTCTTTATCATCAGCAGATCGCAAAAACAAGTCATCATTATCATCAATACGCATAGCATTGGAAAACAGAATCGAGGCAGAGGTAGATTTTACAACAAACCCTTGACCCACCTGAATAACACCATTGGGTGTCAATCGTAAAGGATCTGCAGCCGAATTGGAAACTCCTCCAGCTGTGGTATACGTGGCATAAGATGTCGTAGTGGTATTATTGGTTTTTCGCCAAAAATATAATGCTTCAGTAATACCGTTATCATCAATAAAACTATCAGCATCAATGGTAGAAGGATATGGATTTCCAATAGCATTATAGCTGCCGTTCGTAACCGCAACCGCAACCGATCCGTTGTGAGGCACTCCTGTAAAAGAACCTGTCCAAACTGTTGGTGCTGCCGGGTGATTGTTCGGCATTCGGATTAAATACCCTTTTCCGGTAACAAAATTGGTTGTGGAGGGAGAAACCACTGCCGCATACGCATTGGTTACAGGATTATAAGTATAAAAACGATTCGATAACGTTTCTGGCGAAAAAGATTGCAACTGCTGGCTGTCAACCGGGGACGACCATAACACATAATCTTGTCGCATCAACGAGGCAGTAGCTCTTTTTATAATGATGTTTCCACTATTAACTACATCGTCATCCTGCGTCAGATTGGCATTGCTATCCAACGTAAAACTTCCCGAGGTTACTGTCAAAATACCATTCAAATTAACATTGTCTGTAGAACGAATTTCCACAACCGCTCCGTTATTCACGGTAAGCGTACAAGCATTGATATCATCAGAAGAAGTATAATTGTAAGAAATCACAGCCGCAGTGGAACTATTGGGAACACCATTACTCCAAGAGCCACCACCTGCTGAGGTCCAAGTCGTTGTAGCAATAGTGACAGTTACTGTTGCTGATGTGGCCACCGTACATACACCACTGCTAACTCTAGCTCTAAAATAAGTAGTAGTTGATAAATTTCCTATTTGTGCCGTAGTCAATGTCCTAGCATTAGTACCAATATTGATAAGGTTGGTCGTAAATGCAGCATTATCCGCTTTTTGCCATTGAATGGTTCCCGAAGCACTCGAAACCGTAATGTCACTTGGTGCAGATCCGCTGCAAATTGCTTGCGGAGCGGAAATGGTTCCCACAGTTGGCGTTGGATTTACCAATAATAAGACAGTATTCGTAATAGTAGAACAACCATTCGTAGAAGTAACTATACATCTGAAATTGTAATTGCTGTAAGTAATGGGTGTAGCTAGCCAGGATAAGGTACCTGAACTACTCCCCGAAACGCCTGTTAGAGCATTAGTATTGGTCCAGCTGCTAACTGGGTTTGAAGAATATTGCCATTGATACGTCGGTGTTGAAGCCGATGTAACCACCGTAAAAGCTCCTGCTGTATTTTGACATACCGTCTGTGCTGTTGGCGGAGTAGTAATTGTAGGAGCTGGATTTACCGTTACAGTAACCGCATTAGAAGTTACAGGAGAAGTACAGCTCCCATTGACAATCACATCATAACTCCCTGCTTCCGTTGTCGTAGCACCAGTTAAAGTAAGTGTAGCCGTTCCTTGTCCAGAGATAGGCCCACTATTACTCACTGCTATGCCGCCTTTTCTCCAAGAATAAGAAAGTCCTGATCCGGTAGCGGTAACAGATATCGTTTGCAATCCAACTCCCGAACAGGTTGTTGCTGGCGTTGTAGGTTGTACGGTAATTGCTGGAACAGTACAATTATTACTTATCTTTCCGGTGGCAATAGCAAAATAAGTGTTGTTGATGTTCCCGGCTCCTGAAGTGGTTCCTCCCCAGGTACCTGTAGCCTGAAAGGCGCCACCCAAAGACAATCCTAAGGAACTGTGTGTAAGTAATGTTCCCAAATTAGCCATCACTCCCGAGGCAATAAGGATGCTGGCACTTACGACCGTAGTTCCTGCAAAGGTTTTGGTCCCGGATCCCGAAAGAGCTAAGTTATAATAAGGCAATACAACAACATTTTGCGCTGCACCGTTATAGTCTATAGTTCCCGTGTTAGCATTAAATGTTCCTCCTGTTCCACTCACACTTCCTGCAAATTTTAATATACTAGAGCCACCATTTAAAGTACCGGCGGTTCTTGTAAAATTCCCGCTATAGGTATGTGTCAATCCAACGCCTAGGCTTAACGTACCCCCGCTGCCATTAATCGTCAAACCCGAGCCGACTGTATTTCCTGTAAATGTAGCAGTACCTGCTGTTTTAGTCATCGATACCAAACCTGTAGTAGTAAATCCAGCGATACTCTGAGTCGTCATGGTGTTATCAACAAATATGGGAGCGCTTCCTCCAGTAAAGACTCCGCCATTATTGATGAAATTCCCACCAAAATTGACTTGAAAGTTGCCGGTAGCTAATGAAGCACCGCTATTAATCGTTAGGGGTATAGAAGCATTGAACAGTTTGGCAGCATTCATGGTGATGACTCCTGTGTTAGCGATTACCACGCCTCCAGTAGCGGCAAATGGAGACATCCATTCGGTACCCACCGTTCTTGCTGTAGCCGTGTTATATTGCAATGTAGCATTCAACCCATAGGTAGGCGCAGCAGAAACAGTTGCCGTGCCTTCCATCGAAACAATTCCGCTAGCAGTGCAATTAGCAGTAGTTAATGTTTTAATTCCGGAATTGGAGAAGGTAAGATTATTAAAGGTTGTGGCGCTCGCCGATAAGGACTGGGCTCCAGCTGCACCAAAATTTACTGTTCCAGTTGCAGCTGTAAAAAGCGATCCTGTGCCATTCCAAGCTGTAGTACTGACGGCATTTTCATTAAGGATACTAGAGCCTCCATTCAATGTTCCCGCCGTAAGGGTAATATTTCCTGAGAACGTATGAGTGAGTC
>JBBRXW010000111.1:0-6765 GCA_038238295.1 Flavobacteriales bacterium
GAGCGGCGCGCACGCGAGGCGCGGACCGCCATTGCCCCCGCCCGACATCTCGACCGCCGCCGCCCGCACGAAGGCGAGGCCGTCAATGCAAGCGGCAAGCTCATCGGCTATCTGATTACTGACTTTATGAAAGCCAATGATCCGACAGAAGGAATCATCCATGGGATGAATGTGCAATTTACCGAGATAAAATCCACTTCAATTAAATAACCTATCTTTGCCGTGATTTTCAGAAGACGTATTCTGAAAGTTTAATACACATTATATGTTATTTGAAGATTTATCACTTTCTAAAAGTATCCAAAAAGCCGTTTTCGAAGAAGGCTATACCGAAGCAACACCTATTCAGGAACAAGCAATTCCCATCGTATTAGAAGGCCGAGATTTGATCGGCTGCGCACAGACTGGAACCGGAAAAACAGCGGCATTTGCCATTCCGATTATCCATCAGCTCCACCGTATTGTCGGTTCCTCCAAAAGAACCAAAACCATCAAGGCACTGGTTATTACTCCAACGCGGGAACTCGCGGTGCAAATTGGACAGAATTTCGATCGTTATGGGAAATACACCAACCTAACACAGCTGACCATTTTTGGCGGCGTTTCACAGATTCCACAAGTGGAGGTTTTGCGAAAAGGTGTTGATGTGCTTGTTGCCACGCCGGGAAGATTGCTTGACTTACACAAACAGGGTTTCATCGATTTAGACCATCTGCACACTTTAGTTTTAGACGAAGCCGACCAGATGCTCGACATGGGATTTGTCAATGATGTCAAAAAAATTGTCAAGTTAACGCCCCACAACCGTCAAACGCTTTTGTTCTCGGCAACGATGCCAATTGCAATCCGCGAACTGGCAGAAATGTTTTTGAAAGATCCTGCTACCGTAACCGTTTCTCCGGTTTCTTCAACTGCGGAAAATGTAGAACAGCGTGTGTACTTTGTAGATAAAACAGAAAAAAGAAACCTACTCTATCATTTAATCCGCAACGAAAAACTTTCCGATGTCTTGGTATTTTCAAGAACAAAACACGGTGCCGATAATGTCGTGAAAGCGTTACGCAAACATGGCGTTGCAGCGGAAGCGATACATGGAGACAAATCACAAACCGCAAGACAGCGCGTTTTGGATGCGTTTAAAAACAAAGAAGTAGGCGTTTTGGTAGCCACTGATATTGCGGCTCGTGGCATCGATATCGACCAGTTACCGTTTGTCATCAATTTTGATTTACCCAACATTCCAGAAACCTATGTGCACCGTATCGGAAGAACGGGACGTGCCGGAAACGGAGGAATTGCCATTTCATTCTGCAGCAAAGACGAAGCGCCGTATTGGAAAGACATTCAGAAATTAATTAAAGTCGATGTCACCACAATAAGCGATCATCCGTATCCTTGGCATGAAGGAAGTCCAGAAGCGGAAATAGCGCCACCAAATAACTCCAACCGTAGCGCAGGTGCTCACAAATCAAGAAAGTCTGCAGGTTCGAAACAAAATAAAAAACGCTGGTATTAACCGGCGTTTTTTGTTTTTAATGCAAATGGCTTTTAATCATTTGAAAAAGCTTTTCCGGTTCAAAAGGTTTGATAATAATATCTGTCATTCCGCAAGCCGCAGCCGCTTCAGTGATTTCATCTTTATCGAAAGCCGTCAACGCAATGACTGGCGTTGTAATGCCGAGACTGCGGATTCGTTTCGTGGTTTCGTACCCATCGATGATCGGCATATTGATATCCATCAGAATAATATCATAGCTTTTATTTTCTACAAACTGCAGCGCTTCATACCCATCATTCGCAATATCGCAGCGGCAATTGTTGTTGTCCATGATTTTTTTCGTCACCATCTGGTTGATCTTATTGTCTTCGACAATTAAAATTTTCAATACCCGTTCCGGAGTAAAACCAGCTTCAGCAATCGCAATCTTTTTGCTTTTTTCGAGATCGGCTTCAAAGCCAATGGTAAAGGTGAAGGTCGTGCCTTCATTAATTTTACTATCGAGATAAATGTCACTATCAAATAACTCGACCAATTTCTTAACGATGGTTAATCCCAATCCCGTTCCCTGATAATCATCGACTTTTCGTCCGACTTGAACGAATTTATCGAAGACTTTATTCTGGTCGTTCAGCGCTATACCGACACCGGTATCGCTGATTTTAAATTCGATAAAATGCAAGTTATTTTCAACTTTGACTTCGCGGGCAGCAATTTCGACGCTGCCATTCTGCGTAAATTTCAACGCATTGCTTGTAAGATTCATTATGATTTGCGAAAGCCTTAATTTATCACCGATCAGAAGATTTGGAATTTTCTCATCGATAAAACTGGTAATGGTATTGCCATTTTTGTGCGCGATATATTGCACGGCATTTATGATGATGTTGATTTCTTCAGTGATATTAAAATCGAGTTTTTCCAGGACAATCCGTTTCTCTTCAATTTTATTGATGTGAAGGATATCATTGACCAATGATAAGAGGTAGCGTGCGGAAAATTTCAACGAGATTAGATGTGGGCTGTCGGCCAATTCCTTGTGTTCGTCCGAAATCATGTTGGTAATCCCGACGACTCCATACAATGGCGTACGCAATTCGTGCGTAATGGTTGATACGAACTGAGATTTGAGCTGCGACGCTTCTTCGGCTTTTTCTTTGGCAAGTTTCAAATCAAGATTGGTGCGGTACATTTCCTCATTGGCTTTCTTACGGAAATTATTGCTTCTGTAGAGCGTAAAAATCAGCAATAGCAATACCAGACAGATTACTCCAAAAAGAATCAGAATCAATTTAGATTCCCGCAAAACCCGATGTTGTTCTTTGTATCGCTGTTCGATTTTCTCAAGTTGCAGACGGTTTTCATCTAATTCGATTTGTATCGCAGACTTTTCGAGTTCTTGTTTCTTTTCTTCGGAATAGGTCGACGAACGGAGTTCCTTTACTTTGGCAATATACTCATTGGCAAGCGCCCGTTTATTAATTTTATTATAATGATCGGCGAGGTTTTCATACACATTTATAAGGAAACTATCCATCTTATGCTCTTTCGCTATCGCTATCGCTTGAAAAAAATAGTTTTCCGCGACGGCCACCTCGTTCTTATGACTATAATAAATCCCTTTTAGTGATGCCACGGTGAACCGCATTTCCCTATGCCCTTTTTTCTTCGCAAAGCCCTGCGCTTCGTTAACATATTGTATTCCAGATTTGAAATCTCCAATCGAAAAATAGGCGCTCGCGATATTCAGTTTGCCATAGGTAATTTGGATGCTGTCTTTTATTTTTTCAGAATATTTCAGCGATTTCTTATAGTAACTGATTCCTTTATTGACATCAATTTTATTGAAATAATAAACACTTCCGAGATTGCTGTAAATCCAATCTTTCAGCGAATCGTTCTCGATATTCGACGCATATAATAAAGCCTTGTTGTAGAATTCGATAGCTCTTTTCGAATCTGAAAATTCATTATAAATGCCACCGATCGAATTATAGGAATGGGCAATCAGGTAATCATCATCTACTCGAAAGGATTTTACCAGTGCTTCCTTAGAAAATTTTAAAGCTTTTTCATAGTCTCCCTCATTGAAATGCTGCCCCGCCAGATTGATTTGGTTTTCGATGGCTTTCTTATCTGCCCTAGTTTGAGAAAAGACGATATGGAATATAAAAAAAGCAAGGATTGCTATAAATTTCTTCACTGAATTTGGGTTACAAAATGACTATAAAAAATAATCCCAACAAAGACGTCGGGATTAGGCATTCAAAAATAGAAATTTAAATATCAATTCCTAATCAATTTTCTATATTTAATTCGTTTTGGAGTTAAATCACCGCCCAAACGTTTCTTTTTATTTTCCTCATAATCGGAGAATCCTCCTTCAAAATAATATACTTCGGAATTGCCTTCAAAAGCAAGTATATGCGTGCATATCCTATCAAGAAACCAACGGTCGTGCGAAATTATTACGGCACAACCTGCGAAATTCTCCAGTCCTTCCTCTAAAGCACGAAGCGTATTGATATCTAAATCATTGGTAGGCTCATCTAACAACAATACATTTCCTTCTTCTTTCAAAGTCATTGCTAAATGCAGGCGGTTGCGTTCCCCGCCGGAAAGCGTTCCCACTTTTTTGTTTTGGTCGCTTCCTCCAAAATTAAAACGCGATAAATACGCTCTCGAATTCACTTGGCGTCCACCCATCATGATTAATTCTTGTCCATCGCAGAAATTTTCCCAAATCGATTTCTCCGGATTGATATTCGAATGCGCCTGATCGACATATGCAATTTTGACGGTATCACCGATTGCGAATGTTCCGCCATCGGGTTTTTCTTCACCCATAATCATTTTAAAAATCGTCGATTTACCGGCTCCATTCGGTCCGATAATTCCGACAATCCCCGCTTGTGGTAAAGTGAAATTCAAATTATCATATAATAATTTATCACCAAAAGCTTTGACCACAGTCTTCGCTTCGATGACATTGGTTCCCAAACGCGGCCCATTTGGAATATAGATTTCTAGGTTCTCATCCAATTGTTTTTGATCCTCGTTCAATAATTTATCATAGTTCTGCAAACGCGCTTTCTGCTTGGTCTGTCGCCCTTTGGCACCCTGGCGCACCCAATCAAGCTCTCGTTCTAATGTCTTTCTGCGTTTCGATGCAACCTTCTCTTCGAGTGCCATACGACTCGATTTTTGATCCAACCATGAAGAATAATTCCCTTTCCATGGAATGCCTTCCCCTCTATCTAATTCCAAAATCCAGCCCGCCACATTATCCAGAAAATAGCGATCGTGAGTGACGGCGATGACAGTTCCGGCATACTGCGCCAAATGCTGCTCTAACCACAAAACGCTTTCCGCATCCAAGTGATTGGTTGGCTCATCCAAAAGCAAAACGTCAGGTTGCTGCAACAGCAAACGGCATAAAGCCACACGACGGCGTTCTCCACCGGACAGGTTTTTAATTGGCGTGTCGCCTTCTGGAGTGCGCAGAGCATCCATGGCGATTTCTAATTTTGTATCGATTTCCCACGCACCCAAAGCATCTATCTTATCTTGAAGATCGGCCTGACGGTCCATCAATTGCTGCATCTTATCCGGATTTTCATAGACTTCTGGCAAACCGAACTGGTCGTTGATTTTGTTGAATTCATCCAACACTGCCATCGTTTCTGCGACACCTTCACGGACAATCTCGATGACCGTTTTATCATTATCCAGTTGCGGATCCTGTTCGAGATACCCAACGGTATATCCCGGCGCAAAAACCACATCGCCTTGATAGTTCTTATCGACACCGGCGATGATCTTTAGTAAAGAGGATTTTCCGGAACCGTTGAGTCCAAGAATTCCGATTTTGGCTCCATAAAAGAAGCTCAAATAAATATTTTTCAGTACCTGTTTGTCGCTGCTTGAGTACGTTTTACTCAATTTCTGCATCGAAAATATTACTTTCTTATCGTCTGACATTTTTTTGATTTAAAATTTAAAATTCAATTTTTTATACTCTTCCTTTCAAAGCATTAAACACCCACGCATTGGCCAGAAAGCCAACACCGACAGCAACAAAGCCCCAACCTGCAACATCGTCGTATCGGAAAGCGCCCAATGCGATGAGCAATAAGCCCATGATAATCATTATTAAAGTGGCCCATCCTAAAATGGTATTTTTGTTCATTCCCATATTCCATGTACAATTTTTAGAGGCACAAATATCGGGAATATTCCTTACTTCTACTGCCCGAAAATGGAGTTAATTAAAAACCCCGACCAACATTTCCTTCAACAAATCATGATTCGCCAATGCATTCGCACCAACGCCTTTACTTTTGACATCAATATCACGAAGCTTGGCAACAATAGCGCTGACTTTTTTCATCGGATAATTCTTTAGCGCGACATCATAATCCTTTACGAAAAAGGGATTTACTTTCAATACTGCTGCAACATTTTTGGGGTTCCTGTCTTTCAATCCGTGATACTGCAAGAGGTTGACAAAAAAACTAAACACCAAACTCGTCGTCACCACCATCGGATTGTCTTTCGGATTATCGGCAAAATACTGGGCAATCTGATACGCTTTCAATTGGTTGCGGTCGCCAATCGCTTTGCGCAATTCGAACACATTAAAATCCTTGCTGAAGCCGATATTCTCTTCAATATGTTTGGCAGTAATCGTACTTCCTTTCGGCAGAATGATTTGCAGTTTCTCAAGTTCATTATTAATTTTACTCAAATCGGTTCCCAAAAACTCCACCAACATCGCCGACGCTTTGGGTTCTATCACATAGGTTTTTCCCTGCAACACCCTTTTGATCCAGTCGCCTACTTGATTTTCATAGAGCTTTTTGCTTTCGTACAGCAATCCATTCTGGTCAATCATTTTAGTAACTCTCTTCCGTTTGTCGAGGGTTTTATATTTATAGCAAAATACCAGCACCGTAGAAGGCATCGGATTCTCGGCATAACTCTCGAGAATATCAATGGTCTTCGCCAAATCCTGCGCTTCCTTCACAATAATCACTTGCCGTTCCGCCATCATCGGATACCGTTTCGCCGATGAAATAATATCCTCAACCGAAACATCACGACCATATAAAACCGTTTGATTGAATCCTTTTTCGTCTTCCGTCAGGATATTTTCCTCGATAAAATCGGATAATTTATCAATATAATACGGCTCCTCACCCATCAGGAAATAGATCGGTTTGATCGTTCCGTTTTTGATATCATTGACAATTCTTACTACTTCATCC